>SCTT01000060.1 GCA_004322435.1 bacterium | reverse complement strand
GCCCGCTCCCACTCCTGACAGGGGGCGTGAGGAGCCGTTGAGCCCAGGGCGGGTCCATTTCGGCTTCACGGGGAGCGAGGCGCTCCGCGAGAAGATCAAACGGGTCAAAGCCCTGACCTGGCACTGCGACCCGGCGGGGCGGCTCGAGGTCCTCATCGAACGCGTCGTCGACTTCTATTTGGACCGGAAGGACCCCGACCGGACGATTCCACGGCGCCAGGCGCGGAAAAAGCGCCGCCAGGAGGGCGGCCCGGCCTAACCGACTTTCTTCGGGTCGAAGGCGTCCTGCAGGGCGTCGGTGAGCATGTTGAAGGCCATCACCAGGATGAACAGGAGCACGGTCGCTCCCGTCACCTCCCACCACTTGCCGGCCAACAGGTCGAGCCGGGCGTTGGCGATCATCACGCCCCAGGAGGGCTCGCCGGCGATGCCGAGGCCCAGGAAGGACAGGAGCACCTCGTTTTTCACCGCGGCGATGAAGTCGAGCGACAAAAAGACGAAGATGAGGTGGGTCAGGTTCGGCACGATGTCCCGGAAGATGATGCTCCACTTGGACGCGCCGTAGGACTCCGAGGCCAATACGAACTCCATCTCTTTTAGGCGGTGCACCTCGGAGCGCACGTTGAAGTAGACGCCGACCCAGAACGTGCACGCCAGGGCGACCACCACGCCGGTGAACCCGCGCCCGAAGGCGTACGAGATGGAGATGATCCACAGGATGAAGGGCACCGAGTTGATGGCGGTGTACACCCACAAGAGCGCGTCGTCGACGATGCCCCCGAAGTAGCCGGAGATGCAGCCGAGCACGACCCCCACCAGCACGGAGAGGACCGAAACGATGAGGCCGATGGCGAAGGCCTGCTTGATGGAGTAGACGAGCTTCGTGAACACGTCCCGCCCTTGGATGTCGGTGCCGAACACGGAGACGGCCTTCGCGCGGGTCCCGTCGGGCAGGCGCCGCTCGTAGGCGGCGAAGGGCTTGACGAACTGGTCGCCGACCGGCGTCGTGGCCTGGTCGAGCGTGCAGAAGAGCCCCGCCTTGACGCCCAGCGCGATGAGCCCGAACACCGCGACGACGGCCAGCGCGGCCATCCCGAACTTGTCGCGTCGGAACTTGCGCAGCGACTTCTGGAGCAGGGATTGGCCGAGCGCCTTCGGCGCGTCGGACGTCATGAGAGCTTCACCCGCGGGTCCACCATCGAGTTCAGGATGTCCGCGACCGTGTTGGCGACGACGACGAGCACGGCGATGAGCATCGTGAAGGTCCGGATGACGGGGTAGTCGGCCGACTCGATGGCGTGGAGCAGCTTGTAGCCGAGGCCCGGGATGACGAAGAACGACTCGAGCAGGAAGGAGCCCGAGACCACGAACGGGATGGCGACGACCACCCGCGAGATGATGGGGATCATGATGTTCTTCAAGACATGCTTGAGCAGGATGACCCGCGTGCCGGCCCCGTAGGCCTTGGCCGTGCGCACGTACTCCTTGTTCATCTCCTCGACGGCGACCGCGCGGAAGAAGCGCGTGTCGTAGCCCAGCGCGACGAAACAGGAGATGAGGTTCGGCAGCAGGATGTAGGGGAGGCAGGTGAAGAACCCGCGCTCGTAGCCCGTGATGGGGAAGGACTGCAGGCCCTTCTGGCTGGGCAAGAAGGCCAAGAAGTACTGCGCGAAGATCATCACCGCCACGAAGCTCAGCGCCATCCCGCAGGTGGCGCCGACGACCACGAACTTGTCGATGAGCGTCCCGCGCCAATAGGCGCAGACGAGGCCCAAGAGGACGGCGATGCCCGAGTAGAGCATCAGCCCCGGCAGCGTGACCGCGATGGAGGGCCCGATGCCCTGGACGAACATGCGCGCGATGGGCTCCTTGGCGGACATCGAGAAGCCCAGGTCGAAGGTGAGGAGCTGCTTCATCCCCACGAGGTACTGGACGTGGAGCGGCTTGTCGAGCCCGAGCTCGTGCCGGAGCGACACGATCTGCTCGGGGCTCGCGTTCTTGCCCAGGTAC
The DNA here is from genome assembly GCA_004322435.1 of bacterium. Lineage (GTDB taxonomy): Bacteria > Elusimicrobiota > Elusimicrobia > UBA1565 > UBA1565 > SCTT01. Next base: position 3,524 of record SCTT01000060.1, on the reverse strand, counting down.
AGGTAGACCGGGTCGTCGCCGACCACGTTGAAGATGACGAAGACGAGGATGGAGACCCCGAGGAGGGTGGGGACCATCGCCGCCAGACGCCGGAGGATGTAGGTGATCACCCTACTTCTTCGTCCCCCACGTGTCCGGCTCGCCCCAGGACTTGAGCCGGATGTACTTGGCGTGGTTCGAGAGCATCTCCTCGGGCTTGAAGTTCAGCGTGTCCGGGGGGATGAGGTAGTCGCGCGTGCGGGCCATCGAGCCGTGGAAGGGCTGGTCCTCGAGGATGCGGGCGTTGATCTTCTGGTAGAGGACGTCGCGCTCCTTGGACGGCGGCATCGGCAGGGCCTGTTCGTAGAGCTTGTTCACCTCGGGGACGTCGTAGTTGTAGTTGTTCGAGCCGGGGCTCTTGTTCGGGCCGTAGGCCAGCTGCACGAAGTTCTGCGCGTCGGGCCAGTCGCCGCCCCACGCGAGGCCCATGATCTGGCAGCGCTTCTCCTTGAGCTTCTTCGAGAGCTCCGCGAAGCGCATCCCCTCGAAGCGGACCTTGACGCCGATCTTCTCGGCGTTCTTGATGAAGAAGGCGGTCTGCTCGACGGTCCGGGCGTCCTCCGAGCCGCACTCCTGCAGCTCCGGCAGGCCCTTGCCCTCGGGGTAGCCGGCCTCGGCCAGGAGCTTCTTGGCGCGTTCCAGGTCCGGGCCGTGGTAGGGGCTCTTGACCTTGGGGTCGAAGCCCTGCACGCCGGGCGGGATGATGCCCGCGTAGACGATGTTCAAGCCGTTGTAGAAGAGGTTGTTCTCCTCGTTGATGTCGTGGGCCAAGGACAGCGCCTGGCGGAGCTTCTTGCCCTTGCCGAGGCCGCCGACGATGGGGTCTTCGAAGTTGAAGCCGCGGTAGATGAGGTCCAAGAGAGGCAGCGGGTAGTAGGCGTACTTCTTGGCATAGTCTTCGGTCAGGATGCGGTTGCCGGCGGCGTCCCGCTCCCAGATCTTCTTGTTGCCCTCCTTGGACTTGAGCTTGAAGACCTCCTCCGTGAACTCGCCCGGCACGCGGCCGAAGGCGAACTTCCCGGCCCGGAACTGGAGCCAATAGGGCTGGGTCTGGGAGAACTCGTGGACGATGACCTTGTCGGCGAAAGGCACGCGCCGCCCCGCGTCCGCCAGCCGGCCGGCGGCCTTGTCGGACTCCTCTCCCTCCGAGGGATAGAGCGACTCGCGGTACTTCTCGTTGCGCACGAGCGTGTAGCGGGCGTTCTTGTCCCATTCGAGCATCCGGAACGGGCCCAGGCCCACTGGGTGGTTGGCGAAGTCCTCGCCGTACTTGCGCGCGCACTCGAGCGGGTACGGGGCCATGGCCTCCTTGGCGAGGACCCACATGATCTGCGGGAAGGGGCGCTTGAGCGTGAACTTGACCGTATGGCGGTCGACGGCCTTGAGGTCCGGGAGGACGGCGGCGTAGTCGAAGTCCTTCCCGCCCTCGGCGGCCTTGCGCAGGGCGTCGAGGCCGGCGAACTGGCCGTCGACGAGCCACCAGGTCTGCGACTTGGACTTGGGGTCGGCCTTGCGGTACAGCGCGTCGACGAAATCCTTGGCCTCGAACTCGCGGCCCTTGCCGCCCTCGAAGCAGGCGTCGTCGGGGTAGAAGACGCCGGTCTTGAGCTTGATGGTGTACGTGCGCCGGTCCTTCGAGACCTCGGGCATCCCTTCGGCGAGCGCCGGGACGACGCGGAAGGGGCGCGCCAGGTAGTCGTAGTCGTAGAGCGCGTCGTAGACGAGGCCCGTGAGGTCCGCGTCGTACATCGAGGCGACCTGGTTGGGGTCGGAGGTCCCGGCGACGGCCACGGCGCCGTACTCGAGCACGCGCTCGCCGGGCTTGCCGCCGGTCTTGGCGCAGGCGGCGAGGGCGGCGGCGGCGACGAGGGCCAGGGTCTGTTTCTTCATGGGGTCACTCCTTCACGAGGTGGCAGGCGACGAGGTGCTCGTCGCCCCCCTTCGAGACGTCTCTTAAAACCGGGACTTCGGCGCGGCAGCGCTCCTCGGCCAGCGGGCAGCGCGTGTTGAACACGCAGCCCGCGGGCGGAGCCATCGGGCTCGGGATCTCGCCCTTGAGCACCTGCTTCTCGCGCCGGCGGGCCGGGTCCGGGACCGGGTTGGCCGAGATGAGGGCCTGCGTATACGGGTGCCGGGGGTTCGCGTAGAGGTCCTTCGAGGAGGCCTTCTCCATCACATGGCCCAGGTACATGACCGCCACGTGGGTCGAGATGTACTCGACGATGGAGAGGTCGTGGGCGATGAAGACGTAGGTGAGCCGGAACCTCTCCTTGAGGCGCATCATCAGGTTCACAACCTGGGCGCGGATGGAGACGTCCAGGGCGCTGACCGGCTCGTCGGCGATGACGAGCTTGGGCTGGAGCACGAGCGCGCGCGCGATGCCGACGCGCTGGCGCTGGCCGCCCGAGAACTCGTGCGGATACCGCGTGGCGGCCTGCGCGCGCAGGCCCACGACCTCGAGGAGCTCCGCGACCCGGTCCCGCCGGTCCTGCGCCGAGCCGACGCCGTGGGCGCGCATCGGGGCGGAGACGACGTCGGAGACGGTCATGCGGGGGTTGAGGCTCGCGTAGGGGTCCTGGAACACCATCGCCATCTCGCGGCGGTAAGGCATCAGCTCCTTGTTCGAGAGCTTGGCGATGTCGCGGCCCTGGAAGACGATGGAGCCTTCGGTGGGCTCGTAGAGGCGCATCAAGGTGCGGCCCAGCGTGGACTTGCCGCAGCCCGACTCGCCGACCAGCCCCAACGTGTCTCCCTCCTTCAAGGTGAAGCTCACGCCGTTGAGCGCATACACCCAGCCGGTGACGCGGCGCAAGAGCCCCCCCTTGACCGGGAAGTGCTTCTTCAAGCCCGAGACCGTCAGGAGAGGGGCGCTCATGCTTCGGCGGCCTTCGGGGCGTGCACGCCCTCGGCCAACGGGTCGAGGCACGCGGCGCGGCGCCCCGGCCCCATGGGCTCGAGCTTCGGGTCCTCCGCGCGGCAGCGGTCGCCGGCGCGGAAGCACCGCTCGGCGAAGCGGCAGCCCTCGGGCAGGTTGTGGATGTCGGGGACCATCCCGGGGATGGCGAAGAGCGGCTTCCGGGCCCCCCCGCGGGAGGCCTCGAGGTCCGGGATGGAGTCTATGAGGCCGCGCGTGTAGGGGTGCTTGGGGTCCTTGAAGAGCTCGCCGATGGAGGCTTCCTCGACGATGCGTCCGCAGTACATGACGTTGACGCGGTCGCAGGTCTCGGCCACGACGCCCAGGTCATGGGTGATGAGGATGACGGCCATGCCCGTCTCCTTCTGGAGCTTCTTGATGAGCGCGAGAATCTGGGCCTGGATGGTGACGTCCAAGGCCGTCGTCGGCTCGTCGGCGATGAGGATCTTGGGGTTGCAGGACAGCGCCATCGCGATCATCGCGCGCTGTCGCATGCCGCCGGAGAGCTGGTGCGGGTAGGCGTCGACGCGCTGGGACGGAGCCGGGATGCCGACGTGCTCCAAGAGCTCGA
>SCTT01000551.1 GCA_004322435.1 bacterium | reverse complement strand
GCCGTCGAGGCCGTGCGTGGCGAGGACGGCCAAGGCTCCCAAGCCCAACGCGGCGCTCAGGAGCGAGGCTAGCGTGAACAGCGCGCCGAGCAGGAATCCTTTGAAGGCGTATTTCATGGCGGTCTCCGTTGCGTGCCGGAGATTATACCCCAGGACGGCGGTTTCGGTGCCCGTCTTTAGACCTAGCCCGAAGGGCCTACTGATCCCACGCGGCGTCCTCGATGACCACGTGGACGCGGCAGGCTCCGTGCACGCAGACCGGGGAGCTGGTGGCGGCCTCGCAGGAAGGCTCCGGCCAGTCGACGCAGGAGGCGAGGCCGGCGTCGGCCACGGTCTTCGCGTAATCCGCCTCGAAGTCCGCCAGGCGGACCTTCGCCACGGCGGTGCAGGCGCAGTCGGCCTTCACGCGCACGCAGTCGGCGTCGGCGCGGCAGGCGCGGTAGCCGTCGACGCGGTCTGAGAAAGCCTTGTAGGCCCGGTCCTTGCCCGCGTTCATCGTCGGGGGAGGGGGGCCGGCCGGAGGCCGGTTGAAGTAGACGGCCAGGGCACCGGCGGCGACGGCGAAGACCGCGAACGCGGCCATCGCCGCCTTGAGCCAGCCCGGGGCGCGGCGCCTCGTCATCGCGGGGTCAGGCCGGGGTCGTGGAGGCCGACGGCGACCCCGACGAGGACGAGGGCCAGGCCGGCGTAATGGTTCCAGCGGATGGGCTCGCGGAGATAGACGGCGCAGAAGAGGAGGAACACGCAGATGGAGATGCCTTCCTGGAGGATCTTGAGCTGGGGGGCCGAGAAGGTCCCGTGGCCGAAGCGGTTGGCCGGGACCTGGAGCGCGTACTCCGGCAGGGCGATGAGCCAGCTGGCCAGGATGACGCCCCAGAGAGGATAGCCCTTGAAACGGAGGTGGCCGTACCAGGCCGTCGTCATGAAGAGGTTCGAGGCGCACAGCAGGAGGACGGTCTTCATGGGCGCCTTAAGTTTAAGGGCGAGCCTCCCGGGAGTCAATGCGCGGGGCGTCCCAATTTCCGGGGTTTCAGCGACGCCTGCGGAGCAACGTATCATAACTACGCGACGCGCTTCGCGTAGTTATGTTACATCCGAGTCGGCATTGGCGGAGCAGGAAGCTCGACGAGTCAGAAGCCGAATTATGGCATCCGGACGGCGGAATTTACGCGCTTCGGGCGCGTGGGTTCGAGGATTTCCAACGGCGGAAATCCTCGAACCTCCTCTCCTTGAACGGCGAGGATCGAGGATTCAGGACGGCCCAATCCAAGGCTAATGGTGATAAATTCGATTCGTGAGGAAATCCCTGATAAAGGGCACGGAAGAATCATGGACTCCTGCTCCGCCGTTGATTGAGGGGAGGTTCGAGGATTCCCGTATGAGGAATCCTCGAACCCACGCGCCCGAAGCGCGTAAACTACGTAGTTCAACTGTCGGTTCGGGGGGTAGCCCGGAGACCGGGAGGGCGGGTCAGCGCCGGCAGGACTCGGGGAGGGCCGCCGCCCCGACCTCGCGGAACCAGGTCTGGAGGGCGACGGCCTCGGACTCGAGGGAGTCGTTGGCATCGTTGGCGACATCGGCCTTGTCGTAGACGACCTGCAGGTAGTGTCCGAACTCGTGCGCGACGGAGTCGTCGATGGTCCGGCCGAACCGCCCGTAGTTGGCCGCGGCGTCCTGGATGTAGATCTCATCGGTCTTCACGACGTACATGTTGAGGACCGTGTCGACCTCCATCCCGCCCAACTGCTCCTTGGCGGCTTCCCGGTAGCGGGAGACGGGGATCGAGCTCGCGAAGAGGACCATCGGGAGCGGACGCGCGGGGTCGAGCACGACGCCCTTGCGCCCGGCGACGGCGGCGAGCACGCACTCCGGCTTGAAGGCGGGCGCGGCGGTCTCCGGCGCGGCGGCACGGGCCGGGACGCAGAGGAGGGCGGCGAGCAGGGCGGTCTTCATCCCCTCAGGATGCGCGGCGGCCGTCCCGGCGTCACGGGGCCGGCGGCCCGGGGGAACCTGGGACCTAGGGCCTACCCGAAGGGGCGCGGCGAATTAGGCATAATAGCCGCGATGACGCAGAAGACCGGCGACCCGCTCCTCGAGTTCCTCGGCTCCGTCTCCGCCTTCGGCGTCCTGGTCTCCGGCCCCGACGGCAAAGTGTCTCAGGCCAACGAAGCCGCGGGGCGCCTCTTCAAGACCTCGCCGCACTCCCTGGTGGGCCGCCCGCTCTCCGAATGCCTGCCCGGCGTCGGCACGGCGGAGACCCCGTTCAAGGAGACCGAAGCGCGCCGACCTGACGGCTCCTCATTCCCGGCCGAAGCGGCCGTCCAGCCGTTCAAGCGCGACGGCCGCGCGCTGAGCGTCGCCTTCGTGGCCGACATCAGCCGCCGCCGCGAGCTCGAGCTCGTGCGCGCGGAGGCCGTGACGCTGGCGAGCCACGAGATCCGCGCCCCCATCACCTCCATCGGCATGGCCGTGTCTTTGCTCTCCCGCGGAACCTTGCCCGGCGTCCCGGACAACGTCCGCCGCCTCCTCGAGATCGCCGACCGCGAGTGCAACCGCCTGCGCCGCTTGGTCGACGACTACCTGAACGCCGCGAAGATCGAATCGGGCGGCGTTCCCTTCGAGCTGCGCCATGCCGAACTGGCCCCGCTCGTGCGCCAGGCCGTCGACGCGTCTCGTCCGCTCGGAGAGCCCGCCCGTCTGCGCATCGTCCTAGACGACCGCGCCCCGGGCGCCGCCGCCTCGGTGGACCCCGACCGCGTGGTGCAGGCGGCCTTCAACCTCCTGTCGAACGCGGTGAAGTTCTCCCCGGAGGGCGCCGACGTGACGGCGACCTTGAGCGCCAAGGGCGGGACTTTGCGGGTGGCGGTCCGGGACCGCGGGCCGGGCGTGCCGGAGTCCTTCCGTCCGCGGCTGTTCCAGAAGTTCGCGCAGGCCGGCGGCGGCACGGAGACCCTCAGGAAGAAAGGCTCGGGGTTGGGCCTGAGCATCGTGCGCGCCATCGCCGAGCGGATGGGCGGGCGGGCCGGCTACGAGCCCGCCGAGGGCGGCGGGTCGGTGTTTTTCTTCGAGCTGCCCGCCGCCTAGCGCAGTTGGGGGCGTCTCTCCGACTCCACCCACAGCCGGTAGCCGCGCGGGATGAACACGTGGCAGGCCAGATGGTAGCCCGTCAGTCCGGCCCAGAGCAGGTACTGCCCCGAGCCCCAGCACAGGTAGGTATAGAGGAGCCAAGGCACGACCGGGAGCCCGCCCGGGCCTTTGCCCGTCTTGCGCAGGCGGATCCAGCGCGCGAGCGACACCAGGTCCACCCAAACGGCGCCGGCGATCAGCAAAGTGGAGAGCATGCTCCCAGTATGGCCCCGCGGGCCGCAAATTTCCAGCCTCCCCGTATTGACGTCCCGCAGAGGCCGCGCTACCCTTGACCTCATGGGTCCGGCCGCCGCCCTCGTGCTCCTCCTCTGCGCCCCGGCGAGAGCGCTGACCTACGCCGAGCGCCGGGACGCCCTCGTCGCGGACTATCTCGCCGACGGACGCATGCGCCTGGGGCTCGTGCGCGGCAACCTCGAGGTCGTCCAGGAGCTGATGCTCTCCCCGCACGGGGCCGACGGCCCCGTCGAGGCGGCCCTCTTGCACCTGGACTTGGCCGAGGCCGCGTTGACCGCGGCCGAGCCGACCCTAGCCCGCCTGCCGCCCGTGGAGGCTCCGGCGGGCTGGAGCCCCTTCGAGGACCGCCTGGCGCGCGCCCGCGACCTCCTCAAGGAAGCCGCCCCGGACCTCGAGGCCGTGTACGACCGAGTCCCCGTCAAAGGCGGCGCGCTCGAGCGCCACGAGGTCGGCGTCTTCGAAGGCCGCTACCCGCGCATCGTCCTGCGCGGCTACTACGCGCTGTCGGGCGCTTCCGCGGAGTACCTGGCGACCATCATGGCCCACGAGGCGGCCCACGCGCTCCAATGGGAGGCGGCGCACGCCCGCGGCGAGTCCTTCGTCTCCGACTCCGCCGCCGAGGCGGAGGCCCGACAACGCGAGGCGGCGGTCTGGAAGGCCCTCGGCGCCCCCAAGGACAAGGACTTCGACGGAGCCGCTCAATCGGTGGCCGAGGCGGTCTCCGGCGGAGAGGACGCGCTCGCGCGCCACTCCGCCGAGGTGGAGGCCAAGCCCGGCGAGTGGGAGTGGGTGACCCCGGCCGCCGCCGCCCCGCCCCGCCCGTCCACCTCTGCGATGACCGAGGCGGAGGAGCCGCCGGCCGAGGAGGGTCAGCCCGCCGTCTGGCTCGACGCGCGCATCGGCGGAATCCGCTCCGACTTCTCGGGGGCCGCGCTGCGCGGGCTGGACGGCGCCCGCGGCGTGCTGGGGACCTTGACCGAGGCGGCCGCCCCGTTCCCCAAGATCGTCAACTACGAGCTCGTGCAGGTCTGGGCGCTGAGCCCGCGGCGCTACCCGGCCGGGACCTATATGGCCTTCCAGGCCCTGCATCCGGCGATGGCGGAGATCGACAAGGCCCGGGCCGCCCTGGCCGGCACGGCGCTCTCCGAGGAGGACCGAGCGCTGCTCGCGCGCTACGCGCCGGACCGGCAGGCGGTCCGGGTCTGGGGGGCGCGCGAGACGAAGGCCGCGCTCAAAGACCTCCCCAAGGGCGCGGCGAAGGGCCTCGTCCTCGCGTCGACGGCGGTGGGCGACGCCCCGGCCTCGGACAAGGTCGTGGTCCCCGGGGCCTGGGTGGACCGGTCGACCAACACGGACGTGGCCGGGGCCTGGGCCGCCCATGCCGCGGCCCACCGGGCGCAGGGAACGGCCGCGCCGACGCTGGAGGAGGAGCTCGAGGCCGTCGAGTCCTCGCTGGCGGTTTGGGAGAAGTCCGGCGCGGACGCGCGCTTCGACAAGGCCCACCCCGACCGCTTCCTGCGCTTTCGGGTGCCGCAGCAGAGCGGCGGGCGCGAGGCCCTGCGCGCCTACCTGAAGACCTTGGGCTTTGAGTAGCTAGCCCGACTGCTTCTGCTTGATGGCGGCCATCGCCGTGGTGATCATGCCGGCGACGTCGGCGGCGTTGGCGGGGAGGATCATCGTGTTGGTCTCTTTGGCGAGCTCGCCGAAGGCCTTCACGTACTGCTCGGCCACGCGCAGCTGCACGGCCTCGTAGCCGCCGGGCGCCTGGATGGACGCGGCGACCTTCCGGATGCCTTCGGCGGTGGCCGTCGCGATGGCCTCGATGGCCTGCGCGTTGCCCTCGGCCTCGTTCATCTGCCGCTGGCGGCTGGCCTCGGAGGCCTTGATGACCTGCTGCTTCTGGCCTTCGGCGGAGTTGACGGCGGCGTCGCGCTCGCCCTCGGAGGTCAGGATGACGGCGCGCTTCTCGCGCTCGGCGCGCATCTGCTTCTCCATCGCGGCCAGCACGTCCTTGGGGGGGGTGATGTTCTTGATCTCGTAGCGCAGGACCTTGACGCCCCAGGACTCCGAGGCCTTGTCCACCTCGGTGACGACCTGGGTGTTGATGTGGGTGCGCTCCTCGAAGGTCTTGTCCAGGTCGATCTTGCCGATCTCGGAGCGCAGCGTGGTCTGGGCCAGCTGGGCGATGGAGAAGAGGTAGTCGGTGACGCCGTAGACCGCGCGCTCGGGGTTGATGACCTTGAGGTAGAGGATGCCGTCGACGTGCACCTGCACGTTGTCGCGCGTGATGCAGACCTGCTCCGGGATGTCGTAGGCGGACTCGCGCATCGACACCTTCTGGCGGATGACGTCGATGAAGGGGACGAGGATGTGGAAGCCGGCCGGCAGGGTCCCGGTGAACTTGCCCAGGCGCTCGACGATGTAGGCCGACTGCTGGGGGACGACGATGGCGGTCTTCGACAGGACGATGAAGACGAACATCGCGAAGACTCCGAGGACGATGATGGCTCCGGGCATGCTCCCTCCTATTCCTTGGTGACCCGTAAGGTGAGGCCGTCGACTCCGAGGACCCGGGCGCGGGCGCCCTTGCCGAGCGGAGAGTCGCTGACGTTGTGGACCGCCCAGGGCGCGCCGCGGTACTCCGCGCGGCCGCGGCCGTGGGAGGGGGCGTCCTCGGTGAGCGTGACGACCGCGCCGGCCAGGTCCGCGAGCTTCTCGTCCATCCCGATGGGGGTCTTCATGGACTCGAGCATGCGCCGGCGGAACATCCCGAGCGAGCCCGCCGAGACGGCCGAGAACACGAGGAGCTGGGCCCAGAGGGGGCCGAGCAGGCCGGGAGCGGCGAGGAGGCCCACGGCGGCGGCGCCCAGGCCGAAGAAGAGGAGGATAAAGCCCCCGGGAGTGACCACTTCAAGGCCCATCATGCCCAGCCCGGCGACGATCCAGATCCACCATTCCATGTTTCGGAGTGTAGCACATTGGACCTAAAACCGAGGGGGCCCCTAGGACGGCGAGAAGGGGCCGGGAGACCCCCGCGCGGGGGGGACGTTCCGGGCATCCTGGGGAGGATGACGCGTCTGCTGCTGTCGCTCTTGCTCCTGGCCCAGCCGGCGGCCGCCCAGTTCCGGGCCGCCGCCGTCCGGGCTCCGTCCTCGGCCCTCCCGACGGCGGCCGGACCGCGGGCGGCGGGCCTCCCCGGCCTGAGCGCCTCGGTCCTGGCCTCGCCCGCCCTTCCGGCAAACGGGGTCCTGCCCTCGGCTCCGGCGGCGTCGGCGCAGGCTTCGCTTTCCGCCCAGGTCGTCGCCAAGGTTCTGGCCGAAGACCCCGCGGCCAAGGCGGAGCTCGTGGCCTCCTTCGAGGCCGCTCCGTTCCGGGCGGCGTTGGGCGACGTCGGCCGCCCCGAGGACTACCTGGCCGGACGCCTGGGCGACGCCTTCATCCCCTATTTCGAGACCTATGCCGCCGAGGTCGGGCACCGGGACGCCGAGGCCGGGATGCGCTTCCTCCTCTCGGAGGAACCCTCCGCCGTCGAGACCCGGCGCGGCCTCGGCCGCCTGCTGCGCTCCGGCTCGGCGCGCTCCGAATCCTGGACGTACATCTTCCGGGACTCCGCCCTGTGGCAGAAGCACCTCGAGGAGTACCTAGACGGCCGCGTGGCGGCCAAGAAGGCGCGCGGCGAGCGCTCGCTTTCGGTGCAGTCGGTGGGAGCCGCCTACGGCGCCGAACCCTACACCTTGGCCATTTTGACCGAGGCCGCCTTAAAGCGCGCCGGCGAAGACCCGAAAGCCTGGGACGTTCGCATCGCCGCGGCCGACATGAGCCTGATGAGCCTGATCTCGGCCCGCGAGGGCTTCTATAAGGACCCCGACGGCGGGGGCTACTACATCCCCAAGTACGCGGGCGAGGCGCTCCGGCGCGAGCACGCCGAGGGACGCCTCCTCCCGGCCGGGGCCGGCCTCTACCGGCTGCGGGAAGACCTCCGGCCCTGGGTGCAGCCGTTCTACATCGACTTAAACGACGTGCGCCAGCACCGCGCGCTGACGCGGACGGAGCCGGACGTCGTGTTCGCGAACTACGTGCTGACGCACCTGCGGCTGGCCCCGGCGGTCCGGCTCGCCGAACACTGGCTCTCGGGGCTCTGGTCCGACCACGGCTTCCTCGCCATGGCCCAGACCCTCGTGGCCGAGGCGTCCTCGGCCGGCGGCCTGAGCGCGAAAGGAAAGGTCGGGCACCTGGGCTCTTTCCTGCGCGGCGTGTCCTTGACGGTCGGCGCCATCGGCGGCGCCTATGGGGGAGACTCGGCCGAGCCCTGGCACCGCCTGCGCGACATGCTCTTCACGGCGCGCACGCCCACGGCCAAGCGCGTCCGCGCCGCCGCCGCCCGCTACCACTCGGCGCTTTGGAGGGACCCGTTCCACGCCGAGGACTTGGACGGCGAGGCCCTGGCGGCCTTGGAGCGCGTGGCCTCGGAGACCGGCGCTCGCGTGGAGCTCACGGCCGACCGTTCGGTCGTCGTGGGCATGACCCGCGACGAGGCCGTGGCGGTGTCGGTGGGGCTCTTGATGGGGGGAGAGGCGGACCGCGCCAAGCGGGTCGCGCTGATGGAACGCCTGGTGCGCGCGTACGCGGCCAAGGCGCAGAAAGGGGCGGCCGCCCCTCGGGATTTCACGGACCCGCGCTACGGCGCCGGCAGCGTCGCCCTCGAAGGGACCGCCGCCGAGGGCGCGCGCCTCAAGGCCGTGCGCTTCGAAGACGGCGCGCGCCTCTTGTGGCTCGTGCCCGGCCGCCTGGCCCCCATCACCGACGCGTACGTGGACG
>SCTT01000550.1 GCA_004322435.1 bacterium | reverse complement strand
CCCGCCGACCTCCTCGCCCGGCAGGCCTGCGGCTGGAGCGTGGTGCCGCCGTTTGCAGTCGGCCCGTTCGCCCTCGTCGCCGCCCGCACCGTGTACGGCGGCCCCCCCTCCCGGGAGGGACGCCGGGACTTAGACGTCCTGGCCCGCGAACTGGCGGCCAAAGGGGCCGGCGTCGTCGTGCTGGGGACCGAGCACGCCTTCCTCAACGCGAACCTGCTGGCCGCCGAAGCCGCGCGGCAGCGCCTACCGCAGGCCTACGTCCACTACGGCCATATGGAGGACCGCGTCGAGGTCACGGTCGCCCGCTTAAGCGAGAAGGACGCGACGCACATCCTGTTCGTCGGCGGCCTCCCCGAGGAGCAGCGCGTGCCCGGCGCGGCGGCGCTCGACGCCCGCTTGAAGGACCTCATCGCCGCCGGCAAGCTCCCGTTCCGCAGCCTCGGGCCGCTGTCCTGGGCGCCCGCCGGGCTCTCGGCCGAACTCTATGAGCGCACCGGCCCCATCAAGATGGCGGGAGCGCTGCGGCGGTGACGCTCCGGCGCGGCGCCTTCGTCGCGGCCGCGGCCGCGCTCGCCGTCTACGCGGGGAGCCTGCGGGGCGGCTTCGTCTACGACGACTTCCCGATCATCGTCGAGAACCCTCTCGTCCTCTCCGGGACGCCGGCCCAGTTCCTGGGCTCCGCGTACTGGCGCCGGCCGGGCCGCGAGGGCGGCCTCTACCGCCCGCTGACCGTCGCCTCGTACGCCGTCAACGCCCGCCTGACCGGGCTGTCGGCCCCCGCTTTCCGGACCGTGAACGCCCTGCTGCACGCCGCCGTGTCCGCGCTGGCCGTCTTCCTCGCCGCGGCGCTCGGCCTGGGCGCGCCGGCCGCGACGCTCGCCGGCCTCGCCTTCGCCGTCCTCCCCGTCCATGCCGAGGCGGTGGCCTGGAGCGTCGGACGCGCCGAGGTCCTGGCCGCGGGCTTCGCGCTGGGAGCCTGGTTGTGCCTGCTCGGTCCCCTTCGGCCCGGGCGCCTCGCCGCGGGGGCGCTCCTCTTCCTCGCCGCGCTGCTCGCGAAGGAATCCGCCGCCGCCCTGCCCGCCGCGGTGGCGGCCGCCGACCTGGCGCGGCGTGAGCCGCCCAGAGAGCGGGCCCCGGCCTGGGCGGCCCTGGCCGTCGTCGTGGGCCTCTACCTGTTCTGGCGCGCGCAGATCCTCGGCGCGGCGTTCTCCGTGGGCCGGCCTTACTTCGCGGGGCTCGGCTGGCCGGCGGTCCCCCTCACGATGGCGCGCTTTTTCTGGCGCGGCTGGGTCTGGGGCGGGTCCACCGGCCTGGGGCTCTGCGCCGACTGGTCGCGCCCGGCGTTCCCCGACTCGACGGCCGGGGATCTTGGGGGTTGGACCGCCCTCCTCGCGCTCTGCGCCGCAGCCGCCTGGAGCGTGAGGCGCCGCTGGCTCGGCGCGATCGTCTTCCTGGTCCTCGCCGCGCCGATGTCGAACCTGCTCGCCCAGATGGAGATCGTAGGCGCCGAGCGCACGATGTACCTGCCCTCCTTCGGCCTGTGCCTGCTCGCGGCGGCGCTCTGGGAGCGCCTGCCGGCCGGGCGCGCCCGCGCCGGCGCCGCGGCCGCCGTCCTGCTCGCCTGGTCCGGGCTGACGGCCGCCCGCGCGAAGGTGTGGGGGTCCTCCCAGAGCCTGTGGGAGGCGACCGCCGCCTGCGCCCCCGGCAACCCGCGCACGGACGCCGGGCTCGCTATGGTCCGTGCGGGCCAGAACCGGCGCGAGGAGGCCCGCGCCCTTCTGCGCCGCGTGCTCGTCGCCCAGCCCGGCCACGCCGCCTCGGCCTTCAACCTCGCCCTCTGGGACTTCGAAGACGGGCGGCCGGACGCGGCCGAGGCCGCGCTCGGCGCCTTCGAGGCGGCGAGCCCGACGGGCGACGCGCGCATCGCGGCCTTGCGCGGACGCATCGCGGAGGAAGCCGGCCGCTTGGACGAAGCCGTCGTGCACTACCGCCGCGCCGTCGCCCTCGACCCGCTCTACGCGCTGGCGCATCGGAACCTGGGGCTCGTCCTGGCCCGCGCCGGCCGCTTGGACGGGGCGCGCGCCGAGCTCGCGGCCGCGCTGAGGCTCGACCCGAACGACTCCGAACTCCGGGAGTTCCTCAAGACGGTCCCTTGAAGTCGGCCGGCGCCGGGGGCATACTCGGGGCGTGACCGCCCTGTTGCTCGTGGCCCTCGCCGTTTCCGTCCAGGCCGCGCCCGCCGAATGCTGGGGGAAGCACGGCGGCTTCTACGCCGCCGTCATCGAGAACCCCGGCGCCAACTTCCGCGTGGATTTGGGGGCCAAGAGGTTCGCCGAGGCGGCGAAGCTGGGCCTGGTGGTCACCAACGGCACCTTCTTCGGCGCAGGCTCGGACGGGCTCAAACCCCTAGGCGACGCCGTCGTGGGCGGCAAGGCGTGGAAGCCCGCGGCCGACCGCCTCACGACAGGCGACGGGCGCAAGGTCGACCTGAGCCTGCGCTGGGGAATCGGGGTGGACGGGTCCGGGGCCGCCAAGGTCTATACGGGGGCGCAGGCTCGTTCCGCCGGTTTAAGGCAGTTTCTCGGCGGGGCCGGGCTCCTCCTTTATAAGGGGCGCTCGGCGCTCGAGGCCAACCGCTACGAGGACGGCGTCTGGGGGCCGTCGTTCGCGCCCGACGTGCTGTCCCGGACGACCGGACGGACAGCCTTGGGGGTGCGCGCCGACGGGGCGTTGGTCGTCGTCGGCGCGCCGCGCGAGCCGGGCGCCGGGCTGGCGGCCCTGGCCCAGGCGGCGGCGGACCTGGGGGCCGTCGAGGCGGTGTTTTACGACGGCGGGAAGGCGGCGGGGTTCTCGGCGGGGCCGCCCGGGCACCCGCTGCGGTTGGAGTCCGCCCCGCACCCGGCCGAGGACGTGAACCCCTCGCACCTCGTCTTCAAAGCCTGCCGCTAGCAATCGATTCCGCTATAATCGGGCCGTGCAGGGAAAGAAGCTCTCCGTCATCATCCCCGTCTACAACGAGCGCGCGACCGTCGAGACGCTCATCGCCCGCGTGCAGACCGTCAAGCTCCCCGTCGCCCGCGAGATCATCGCCGTCGACGACGCCTCCACCGACGGGTCGGCCGACCTCTTGGACAAGATGAAGGAGGACGGCGTCGTCGTCGTGCGCCACGCCAAGAACAAGGGGAAAGGCGCCGCCATCCGCACCGGCCTCGAACAGGCGACCGGCGACTGGGTCCTCATCCAGGACGCCGACCTCGAGTACGACCCGAGCGACTTCCCCACGCTCCTGGCCCCGCTCCTCGACGGCCGCGCCGACGCCGTGTACGGCTCGCGCTTCTTGGGCGGCCCGCACCGCGTGCTCCTGTTCTGGCACTACGCCGCCAACAAGGGCTTCACGCTGCTCACGAACATCCTCTACAACGTCAACCTCACCGACATGGGCGTCTGCTACAAGGTCTTCAAGACCGAGCTCGTGCGCTCCTTCGTGCTCCGCGAGGACCGCTTCGGCTTCGAGCCCGAGGTGACGGCCAAGATCTGCAAGCGCAAGGCCCGGCTCTACGAGGTGCCCATCTCGTACTCCGGCCGCACCTACGCCGAAGGCAAGAAGATCACCTGGAAGGACGGCCTGGCCTACGCGCGCTGCCTGCTGCGCTACCGCTTGGCCGACTGACTTGGCCCGGCTCAAGGTCTTCCAGGTCGTCGAGTGCGGGGGCCCGGGCGGCACCGGGGCCCAGGTGGCGGCCCTGTGCCGCTCCTTAAACCCCGACCGCTTCGAGACGACCCTCGTCTACAACGTCCGCCCGGGGAACCTCCCCGCCGACTACGAGGCCCTGGCGCGTCCCGCCGCCTGCGTGCGCGTGAGCGCGATGACGCGCGAGATCCATCCGGCCTTGGACCTGGCGGCCCTGCGCGAGCTCACGAAGCTCTTCACCCAGCGCCGCCCCGACGTGGTCCATGCCCATTCCTCGAAGGCCGGCGTTCTGGCCCGCCTGGCCGCCAAGGCGGCCCGCGTGCCGAAGGTCTTCTACTCGCCGCGCGGCTACGGCTTCCTGATGGAGGACCGCTCCCCGTCGAGCCGCGCGCTCTACAAGTGGATGGAGCGCGCCGCTTCGCGCATCGGCGTGGTCGCCGCGGTGTCGGGCGGCGAAGCGGAGCTCGCGCGACGCGAGGCCTGGGCGCCCCGCGTCGAGGTGGTGCCGGACGCCTACCTGGGCGCGTTTCCGGCGAAGGTCGAGCCCGAGCCGCACGAGGGCATCGTCTTGACCGCCGCCGGCCGCCTGACCTTCGCGCGCAATCCCGAGGCCTTCGCCCGGCTGGCCAAGGCGCTGGCGAAGGCGCGCCCCTCGGCGCGCTGCGTGTGGCTGGGAGACGGCGAGCTCAAGGGAGCCTTCGAATCGGCCGCGGAGGGCGCCAAGAAGCTCGAGCTCACCGGCTGGCTGACTCCGGCCGAGGTGTCCGCGCGCCTCCTGCGCGCCGACGTCTTCGTCCACTTCTCGCGCTGGGAGGGCCTGCCCAACGCCGTCCTCGAGGCGATGGCCCACGGCCTGCCCGTGCTGGCCTCGGACGTCACCGGCAACCGCGACATCGTCCTGCCGGACCTGACGGGCCTGCTGGCCGGCGACGAAGACGCCCTCTTCGACGCCGCCAAGCGCCTCATCGACGACGCCCTCCTGCGCCGGCGCCTGGGCGCCGCCGGGCGGGCGCTCATCGAGCGGGAGTATACGCTCCCCCGCCTCATCGAACGGCTCACCAAGCTCTATACGGCCTAGTTCCCTCACCCTACCCTCTCCCGCGCGCGGGAGAGGGAAAGGGAGAGGGCATGTCAGGGTATTTCGTATAATCCCTTTCCTTAATATGAACCATAACAACACCTTTTCCGGGCATCGCAAGGCCCTCATGAACAAGCTCAAGGACGGCCTGATCCTTCTGGCCGGCGGCAAGGAGATCACCCGCAACTACGACGTCAACTACGTCTTCCGCCAGGGCTCCGACTTCCTCTGGCTGACCGGAGTGTCCGAGCCCGGCTGCGCCCTGCTCCTGGACCCCAAGCGCAAGGCCGCGACCCTCTTCATGCCCCGCATCGACGACCACCACCGCGTCTGGGAGGGCCATGTCCCCTCCCCCGCCGAAGCCCGCAAGCTCTTCGGGGTGCCGCGGGTCGCCTTCGTCGACGAGCTGCCCAAGGCCCTCAGGTCCGCCCGCCGCGGCCACCGCCGCCTCTACGCCGACCCCTCGGCGCTCAAAGCCTGGAAGGCGAACGCGGGTGGCCTCAAGGCCGACCCGGCGAACCTCGCCGACGCGCTGGAGGACCTGCGCACCCTGAAGGACCCGGGCGAGCTGGCCCTGATGCGCCATGCCAACCAGGTCTCCGGCGCGGCCCACGTCGCCGTGATGCGGGGCGCCAAGGCCGGCATGCGCGAGTACCAGGTCCAGGCCCTCTTCGACTCGGCCTGCCTGTCGGCCGGCCTCAAGCACCTGGCCTACCCCTCCATCGTGG
>SCTT01000549.1 GCA_004322435.1 bacterium | reverse complement strand
CGCAAGGCTCGACGACGCGACGGCGCAGCGCGGTGAGGCCGAAAAGATTGACGGCATTGATGAGAAGGTCGAGCACCCCGAGCGTGAGGAGCGCCCATCCCGCCGCACGCGCCGCGGGCCCTCCGCCCTGAAGCCACAGGCCGGTCATGATCTTGAAGGCGCAAAACGGGAAGCCTACGGTAATGACCTCGAGGATCGGCATCTTGCGTCCCTCCGATAAAACGGCGTTTCAGCGCGGCTGGAAGGACGCGAGGAACTTGGTCCAGACGCCCAAGTCGAGCGGCGCCTCGGCGGGCACCTCGTTGCGGCGGGAGTAGGAGAGCACGAAGAAGGTCTTGCCGGCGGGGACGACCGCGAAGCGCTCGTCGACCGTGTCCGAGCTCCCCGGCCCCATCGCCCCCGGAGCCCCGGTCGGAGCCTCGGAGGTCCGTTCGTAGACCTTGAACTTGCGCCGCCCGACCGTCGTCGTCTTCCCGACGGCGGCCTTCCCGCCGGACTTCGCCTCGGGGCTCGCCAAGAACTCCTTGGCCGTCGCGTACCGGGAGCCCTTCCCCCCCAACAGCTGGACACGAAGGCGCAAAGTTCCGCTCGAGAAGGTCACGAAGGCGTCGGCCCCGAAGGAGCCGGCGTCGCGCTGCCAGCCGGCCGGGCCTTTGAACCGGGCGGCGGCGGAGACGGGGTCGCTAGAGGGCATGGTCTTCTCCGAGGCGCCGGCGGGCGCCGCCAGCAAAGCCAAGCCGAGCAGGAACGGCGCGCTTCTCACTGCCCCTCCGGGAACTTGGGATTCTCCGCCTTCTTCGCCTGCACCATCTTAGCGAACTGCTCCCAGCTTAGCCATGCGTCGGGCGGCCGCGGCGCCTCGGCGCTCTGGCTGCGGCCCGCGGTGAGCTTCGTGAGCCGCCCGTGCAGCCAGGTGTTCTCGGCCTCGATGGTCTTAAACAGCTCTGAGTCCGCCGCGGCCGCCGCGCCGGTCAAAGCCTTCTGCCCGTCGGGAGAGGAGTAGTGCGCGATGAGGCCGCCGCGGCGGGGCATCGCGTCGCCCCGGCGCAGGGAGTCGAGGGCCTCCTGGCCGCCGAGATACGTGATGATGCCTTCCAAATTGCCGCGGCGCGAGGGAATCTGGCCCGTCAGCTGGCCGTCGATGCGCCGGTGCACCCCCTCCAGGCGCTCCGGCTCGGTGGCGAACTCCGGCTGGGCGGCGAAGTAGCGGTAGGCCTTGTCCCAGCCTTTCCAAGAGCGCTCGTTGTCGTCCTGGCGCTTGAGCTCGCTCCACGCGTTCTGCAGGCGCTTCTCGAGGATGTCCGGCACGGCCGAGGTGCCGTCGGGCTTGGTCCGGCGCATCTCGTCCCGGCTGAAGGTGCCGGCGTAATAGGCCTGGTTGGTCTTCAGCGCCTGCGGGTAGCCCGCCGGGTCGCCGACCCAGGACCACATCCAGCCTTCGGTGGCGGGCAGGCCCATCTCGAGGCCGGCGGTCCAGCCCACGGCGCCCGCGTTGGGCTCGTCCTGGTCCCACACGCGCATGGCCCCGGCGACGCCGGCGCGGCGGGCCTTGAGCGCCTGGCGCGAGTGGCCGAGGAACTCGTGGGCGAGGGTGGAGGCCCCGTCGCGCGTCCCGTCGTCGATGGCGAGGAAGTTGCGGTTCAAGTGGACGCGGATGGGGGTGTCGGAGGTGTGCGCGTGGCCGCCGGAGCCCGTGAAGATCTTCTTGCCGTTCCAGTCGATGACCTTCGAGTTGGGGATGTCCTCGAACTCCAGGACGGTCTCGCCGGCCTTCGAGTCCTTGAGGAAATCCGCGGCGAAGCGGCGGCCGGACTCCGTCTCGACGACCTTGCCCAGCATCGCGCGGAGGGTGGCCTGCTCCCTGGGCGTCCCGGCGAAGGTGACGTTCGCCGCGAGCTTCTCATAGAGCGCCCGCGCCGCGGGGTCCGCCGGAGCGGCGGCCGCCCGGGCCGCTTGGGGCGGCGGGCGCGCCGCGACCGGCGGGAGGACGGCGCCCGGAGCCGCCGGGGCCACGTCGAAGTCGAGGGAGGGCGCGGCGGCGGGGACCTTCCCATAGCGGTAGCCGAAGGCCTCGTCTAAGGCCGCCATCTCTTCCGGCGAGAGGAACATGTGCCGGGTGCGCCGGACGTCCTGGGCCATGCGCTTCTCGAAGTCCGAGAAGGCCGGGGGGCGGCCGGTGCGCTTGGCCTCGGCCAGGCGCTCTTTGGCCATCTTGGCGGCCTTCTCGGCGTGGGCCTGGATGAGGGTCGCGACGTCCTCGAACTTGAGGACGGGGCCGTAGTCGGACTCCGGGCTGAAGTTGGCGATGCTTCCGCCGTCCTCGGAGAGGCGGTAGACCCCGCCGGAATCCTCGGAGAGGATGTAGGCCAGCTCGGCGCTCGAGAGCTTGGGCTCGAGGCGGGTGTTGAAGGCCTTGCCGGGCTCGTTTTCGGGCGGCTTCTTGGGGTCGGCGGCGCGGCCGGCGGCCGAAGCTAGGACGATTATGAAGAGGGCCGCCAGAAGGCGCTTCATACCCTCAGAATGCCCTCGGGACCTAGGAGTCGGGAGGAGCGAAGGGCCTAGTCCGGCTTAGGCCTGTCGGTCCCGGGGACCGGCTCTCCCAGGAGCTTGGCCCGGATGAGCGCCACCGGCACGGACCCCTCGGCCAGCAAGGCGTCGTGGAAGGCCCTGTCGGTGTAGGCGGGCCCGAGCTTCTTCCGGTAAGCCTCGCGCAGGGCCAGGAGCTGCATCTTCCCCGAGAAATAGCCGACGAGCTGGGCGGGCCAGTTGACGGTGCGCAGGATGTCCTCGTCGACCTTTCCCGTCCCGCGCAGCGCCCCGCTCTTGAAGTCTGCGGCATCCTGGAGGGTCCAATCGCCGGACTCCACGTTCACGTCGTAGAAGACCCGGCGGATGCGGAAGCGCCACGACTCGAGCGTCTGGCGTCGGGCCTCCGGGGAGGGGCCCAGGCCGCCCGCCCGCCAGAAGACGTCCTCGGCATAGAGGGCCCAGCCTTCCACCAGGGCGTTGTCCCAAAGGATGCTGCGCAACGGGTTCGCGTTGAGCCGGGCGATGGAGAGCTGGAGGTGGTGCCCCGGCACGCCTTCGTGGACGGCGTAGGGCCCCATCCCGGTGGTCTTCTGGTTCGACGCCTCGAGCACCATCTCCAGGCGCTTCGCCTCGCTCCAGTCGTCCTTGAAGTGCTCCACGTTCCACCAACCCACGTTCGACGCGCCGAACGGGGGCGGCGGGTTCATGCTGCCGCCGTCCCCGGTCAGCGGGATCATGGCGTCCGGGGTGGGACGGGCGTGGATGGGCCCGACGCCGGCCGGCACGGTCAGGATCGAAGAGGCCTCCAAGAATCCACGGTCCGCCTGGGCGATGGCGTCGTAGAGCCCGAGGAGCTTCCGCTGGTCCAAGGACTTGGCCAGCGCCGTCTGCTCCGAGGTGGGCGCGGGCGCGGCCTGGGTGGAGAGCGCGGCCAGCGACGCGTCGACCTCGGCCAGCTCCCGCTGGGCCAGCGCCAAGAGCTGGCGCGGCTCCCAAGGGCTCAAGCCCACATCCTTCAGACGCCCCGCGTAGAGGTCGGCGCCGATGACGGTGAATTCGGGGATGTCCGCCGGAAGCTGCTTGAGCTCGTCGAGATAGGCGGTCAGGGCGGAGCGGGCGGCGTCGCGCTCCGGGCCGGGAAGCTCGCTCTTGAGGATGGTGAGGATCCCCTGAGCCACCCCGTCTGCGGTCTTCACGTCGCGGACGGTGGCCTCCCGGGCCACCCGGCGCATCTCCGCCACCATGGCGGGGATGAGCGCCACGATGCGCGCCCTGAGGTCGGCGCGCTCGGGGGCATAGGTCGTCAGCGAGATGAGGTTCTCGGCCAACGGCTCGAGCCAGGCCGACGGGCGGCGGCGATAGAGCCTTTCGACGGCGACTTGACGACGGACGTCCTCGGCATTGGCGTAGACCCAGCGCCAGTCGACCTGGCGGTCGACGTCCCAGGAACGCCAGGGCATCTTCCCGAGCGCGGCGAGGTCCCGGTCCATCCGCTCCGTCAACGTCTTGACGGCCTCCGGCGAGAAGGACGGCACCCGGACCGCGTCGTCGAAGAGCCCGCTTCCCGAGGCGACGTTGGGGTCCAGGGCGATGCGGGCGTCGAGGACGTCCCGCGCCACCGCGACGAAGTCCGGCGTCCCGGGGATGGCGATGGAAGCCAGACGAGGGGACGCGGCGGAGGCCGCGAGGGCGAGCAGGAAGGAGAGGGCTGAGAACATGCCTAGAGCGTGGTGTTGTCCAAAACGAACCGGTATCTCACGTCGCCCTTGAGCAGGCGCTCGTAGGCCTGGTTCACCTGCGGGTACCCGACCACCTCGACGTCGGCCAAGGCGCCCTTCTTCAAGCAAAAGTCGAGCATCTCCTGGGTCTCCTTCATCCCGCCGACCCCGGAGCCCTCCAGGCGCTTGCGGCCCCCTATTAAGGAAAACGCACTCACGGGCTGGGGCTTCGGGGGCGCGCCCACAAGGACCAAGGTCCCCTCGGTGCGGAGCCAGCCCAGGGCCTGGTTTAAGTCGTGGTCGGCGGAGACGGTGTCGATGATAAGGTCCATCCGGCCGGCGGCCTTGTCCGATTCCTTCGACAGGACGAACTCGTGCGCGCCCAAGCGCTTGGCGTCGGCCTTCTTGGCGGGAGAACCTGAGAAGACCGTCACCTCGGCCCCCATCGCGGCCGCGATCTTGACCGCCATATGGCCGAGGCCGCCCAGGCCCAGCACGCCCACCTTGGTGCCCTTGCGGGTCCCGAGGCGCTTTAAGGGCGAGTAGGTCGTGATGCCCGCGCACAGGAGGGGAGCGATGCGCTCGAGTGGATGCTTCCCCCCCACCGTGAAGGCGTAGCCCTCGTCGACGACGAGCTTGTCCGAGTAGCCGCCCTGGGTGACGGTCTTGCCGTCCTGCTCGACGCAGTTGTAGGTGAAGGACACGCGGGTCAGGCAGTGCTGCTCGAGGCCGCGCTTGCAGTTCACGCACTTGCGGCAGGAGTCCACCACGCAGCCGACCGCGGCGGTCGAGCCGACCTTGAACTTCTTGACCTTCTTGCCGACGCGGGTCACCGTGCCCACGATCTCGTGGCCGGGGACCATCGGGAAGGTGGACGCCCCCCATTCGTTGCGCGCCTGGTGCAGGTCCGAGTGGCAGATGCCGCACCAGCGCACGGAGAGCTCGATGTCCTTGTCCCCCGGCTCACGGCGGGAGAAGGTCCAGGGGGCCAGGGGAGAGGAAGCGTCTTGGGCGGCGTAGGCGCGGGCGGTGGTCATGGGGCAAGCATACCAAACCTTCCCGAGAGGAGCGCAAGGGGGTGGGCCTTGACAAAGCAAGACTTGCATGTTAGATAACAAGTGGGAGACCCCTGAGGCTCCCACCCTGACCTCCGCTTAGGGCGAGGAGCCCGGCGGAATGAGGAAAAGGCCCTACGGGCCTTTTCCCGTTTTACCCCCCTAAACCGAGCTTCCCAGACGGAAGACCCAGCATTTCCTAGGCCCTTGGACCCTGGGGGAGGCCTGAATTCCGCCTTACAACCATAAGGACAGCATGGCGAACGACACCCTAAACCTCGCGGGCCTGAGCGCCCCCCTGGTCTACCTCTCCACCGACCTCCTGCGCGCCAAAGAGTACCTCGAGGCCATCCTCGAGTCCTCCACCGACGCCATTATGACGACGGACATCCGCGGCCGCATCGTGTACTGGTCGCCCGGCGCCGAGCATCTGCTGGGCCTCGAGGCCAACGACGTGGTGGGCCGCCCCGCCCGCGATTTCTATGCCGGCGGACGCGAGGAGGCCGAGCGCATCCAGCGCCGCCTCATCACCGAGAAGCGCTTTTCGGACCTCGAGACCGTCCTCGTGGGCGCCAAGGGCCGCCCCGTCCCGGTCAGCATGTCGGCCTCCCTCATCCGCGACCGCCGCGGAGCCGTCATCGGGACTTTGGGCATCGCCAAGGACATCAGCCGCCGGATGGAGCTCGAGCGGCGCCTGCGGGAGCTCTCCATCACCGACGAGCTCACGGGCCTCTCGAACCAGCGCCACTTCAACGAGCGCCTCGCCTCGGAGACGCGCCGCGCGCGCCGCACCGGCCAGGCCCTCTCCATCGTGATGGTGGACCTGGACCGCTTCAAGGAGGCCAACGACCGCTTCGGCCACGTCTACGGGAACAAGATCCTGCGCGCGACCGCCGAGCTGATGCGCGCGGCCATCCGCCGGGACGTGGACATGGCCTTCCGCTACGGAGGCGACGAGTTCGCGCTGCTGATGCCCGGGGCGACCCGCGGCGCCGCGGACCGCATCGCCGACCGCCTGCGCACCGCGGTCCCCCACCAGCCTTACGCCCGCCTCGTGACCTTGAGCGTGGGCGTCGCGACGCTGCGCCCCAAGGAAAGCCCCGAGTCTCTCGTGAAGCGCGCCGACAAGCGGATGTACGCCGCCAAGAAAGCGCGCAAGTCCGCGCGCTAGCCGCGCCGGGCTTCCAAATCCTGCCAGCGGTGGAAGAGGACGTCGACGGCGGCCTTCGCCGCGTCGTAAGCGGCGTGCCGTTTCGCGAGCTCCGGCGCGTCCGTCGCGACGGCGGGGTCTTCGAGCGCCAGGCGCGCCTTCTCCGCCTTGGCTTCGGCGGCATGGATGGCGGCCTCCAGGCCTTTGAGCTCCTTGAGTTCCTTGGCCGACAGCGCCTCCTTCACGGGCGCCGGGGCCGGAGCGGCCGGGGAGTCCCCCTCCCAGGTCTCGCGCCAGGCCTCCCACTGCGAGAGGTCGGCGAAGTAGCGCGCGTCGCCCTTGCCGTCCAAGGCCAACAGCCGCGGGCAGACGCGCTCCAAGAGATACCGGTCGTGCGTGACGAGGATGAGCGCCCCGGGGAAGTCCATCATGCTCGCCTCGAGGGTCTCGAGCGAACGGATGTCCAAGTCGTTGGTGGGCTCGTCTAAGAGCAGCAGGTCGGCGGCCTCGAGCATGAGCTTGGCGATCAGGACCCGCGACTGCTCGCCCCCGGAAAGCTCACGCAGCGGCATGTGCAGCTGCTCGTGGCGGAACAGGAAACGGTCGGCCCAGCCCGCCACATGGATGGGCCGGCCTCGGTAGTAGACGTGTTCGCCGACGGGGCAGAGCGCCTTCCCCAAGGAGACGCTAAGGTCGAGGCGGTCGCGGTGCTGGTCGAACGTGACGACCCGGAGGTTCTCGGCGCGCTTGACCGAGCCCGTGTCCGGCGCCAGCTCGCCCGAGAGGAGCTTGAGCAAGGTGCTCTTGCCGCTGCCGTTCTCGCCCAGGAGGCCGAGCTTGTCGCCCGGGCCCAGAGCCAGCTCGAGCGGCCCGAAGAGCTTGCGCCCGCCGAGCGTCTTCGACACGCCCTTGGCCTCGACCATCCGGCGGGTCTGACGGCCGCTGCCCGAGAAGTCGATGTCGACCGCCTTATCCTGGCTGTTGCGGTACTTGAGCTCGGCCAGGTCCCCCATCAGCTCGCCGGCGCGCTCGACGCGCGCGGTGTGCTTGATGGTCTGCGCCTTGGGATTGCGGCGCAGCCACGTGATCTCCTGGCGCACGACGTTCGCGAGGGAGTCCTGCTGGGAGGCCTGGTCGGCCAGACCTTGCTGGCCGACC
>SCTT01000548.1 GCA_004322435.1 bacterium | reverse complement strand
GCTCTTCCGATCTGAAATGGCTTGCAGGCGCGCTTCTGGCGGCTTGGGCCGTTCCCGCCTCGGCCGCCCGCATCACGGGCGTCACCGTCGGGGCCGCCGGCGCGCGCATCGCGCTGGACGCCCCGGTTCCTTATAGAGCGTTCCGCTTGAGCGGCCCCGACCGCTACGTCGTGGACCTCCGCGGCGCCGAACTCGCCGTGCCCGAGCGCTCCTGGCCCGGGGCCGGCGACGTGAAGGGAGTCCGGGCCGCGCCGTTCGCCGACGTCCCGGGCGTCACCCGCGTCGTCTTCGACCTCTCGGCTCCGCTCGAAGCCGGGACGCGCGACGCGGTGGGGGGGCTCCTCGTCGAGTTCCGTGCCCCCGCCGAACCGTCCGCCTTGGGACCCGCCGACTTCAAGGACGCGCTGGCCCCGTTAGCGCTGCCCGTCCCGGCCCTGCCGCGCGCGCCCGGCGCCGCCCTTCCCCGCCCCATGGCGCGCCGCGCCGCGCCCCAGACCCCGCGCCTGGTGGCCGTCGAAGCCTCGGCCGAGCGGGTGGACCTGACCTTGGCCGGTCCTTTCGAACCCACCTTCTTCATGCTCCCCTCGCCGCCGCGCCTCGTCGTGGACCTTCCCGACGTCGAGGCGGCGGCCTTCCCGCCGGCCCGCGTGGAAGGCGGGGGCACCGTGTCCTCGGCCCGCGCCGGCGGACGCGGCGGCTGGGCGCGCGTGGTCATCGACCTCTCGCGCCCCGCGCCCTACAGCGTCCAGACCGGCGACGGAGCCCTGTCCATCCTCTTTGAGACCGGCCCCGCCGAGCCCGCGCCCTCCCGCACGCGCGAGTTCAAGGGCTGGGTGGTGGACGGCTCCGGCCGCCCGCTCGACGGCGTGTTCTTGGTCCGCTTCTCCGTCCCCGACGAGGGGACGCTCGACGCGCCGCGCTGGCAGGAGTCGGTCTACGTGGACGCCCGCGGCGGGCGCTTCCTGGCCGTGCTCGGCCGCGGCCGGGCCCTCCCGAACGCGGCGCTGGCTCCAGGCTCCCCGCTCGACGCCGCGGCCCCCGCCGGCGTCGCGTACCGCATCGTCCCGCGATAACGCTCAAAAGCACTCGATGGACCCCGAAGGACCCAGGAAGAATCTGGGACTTTCGGGTTGACACCCCCCCAGGCCTCTTGGTATAAAACGCCTGTCCGCCGAGGACACTCCCCCGCAGCATGGGGCGCCCCGGCGTACAGGGTCAGGAATAGGGACCGTAACTCAGGGAGGCGTCACATGAACCAGAACAAGAAGCCTTGGTTGTTCCTCCTCGGCGGCATCGCCGCCGGAGCCGTGTTGGGCGTGCTGTTCGCCCCGCGCGCCGGAAAGGAGACCCGCGAGGACGTGGCCGAGTGGCTCCGCAATCGCCGCGAGAAGGGCCAGAAGCTCATCACCGAGCTCAAGAACCGGTTCCCCGTCAAGAACCGCATGCCCGTCAACGCGGGCCGCGACGCGAAGGAGCCGGTCGCCGTCTAAGCCGTCCGCTTCAAAACAAAGGCCCCGGCAGCGATGCCGGGGCCTTTTTTTGGCGGGCGCGGCTCTACATCCCCAGCGGCTCGTCGCCGGGCGGCACGCGGTGGCCGGACATCGCGCCGGCCGACAGAAAGAACTGCACGCCTTCCTGCAAGGTCAGCGAGGTCTCCTTGACCTTGGCCGAAGGCACCAAGACGACGTCCCCGATGTAGACGTGGTTGGTGGGGATGTAGACCGAGGTGAGCGGCTCTCCTCCGGGCACGGGGGTCAGCGTGCCGGTCGCGAAGCCCAGCTGGTAGACGCCCTCGCGCGGGTACTCGACCATCACGACGCTGCGGAAGGCCGCCGCGCCGCCGGGGGAGAAGACCTCGGCCAGCTGCTTGACCGTGCGGTAGACCCACGAGAAGATGGGGACGTGCATCAGCAGGTCTTCCAGCACTTCGACCACCTGCTTGCCGATGATGTTGGAGCCGAGCCAGCCCACGCACAACGTCAGGAGCGTCGCGGTCGCCAGGCCCAGCCCCGGCACATGGCGTCCGAAGAAGACCGCGGTCACCGGCACGAGCAGCTGGTCCACCCAGCCGCCGAGCCACAGCAAAAGCGACACCGAGATGGAGATGGGCGCCAGCACGAGCACGCCCGTGACGAGATAGCGCTTGAAGAGACGGGCGGGCGTGTGACGGTTCATCCGCGGGGCCTCCTCACGGCCTTGAGCTCCCCGAGCATGTCGAGCGCGCCCTTGCCCAGGTGCTGCGCCCCGTCGGCGGTGATGACCTCGCCGGCGATGTAGCTCCCCATCGGGGAGGCGAGGTAGACCACGAGGTTCGCGACGTCGGCCTCCGAGCCGAAGCGGCCCATCGGCACCGTGCCGAGCAGCTTCGAGCGCATCTCCTCGGTGGGCCACAGCCGCTCGCGGGTCTGGGGGGTGTCGATGAGGCCGGGGGCGATGGCGTTGACCCGGACCCCCGCCCCCGACCACTCCGCGCCCAAGGACTTCGTCAGCGTGACGACGCCGGCCTTCGCGGACGCGGAGGCGGCCAGCCCGGGGGCCCCGGTCCAGGCGTAGGCGGCGACGATGTTCACGATGGAGCCCGAGCCGCGCTCGAGCATGTGCTTGCCGGCCTCGAGGCAGCCGTAGAACGTCCCGTTCAAGACGATGTCGATCACCGTCTTCCAGCGCACGGGCGTCATCATCCGGGTCGGGCGGATGAAGTTGGCGGCGGCGTTGTTGACGTAGAGGTCGAGCTTCCCGAACTCCGCGACGGCGGCGGCGACCAGGCGCTTGACCTGGGCCGGGTCCGACACGTCGGTGGGGACGGCCAGCGCGCGGCGTCCGAGCGCCCGGACCTCGGCGGCCGCCGCCTCGATGCGGGAGGCGTCGCGCGCCGCGAGCACCACGTCCGCCCCGCAGCGCGCCAAAGTCAGAGCGGTCGCCTTCCCGATGCCGGTCCCGCCTCCGGTGACGCAGGCCACGGTCCCCTTCAGGATGCCGTCACGGAACATGGGAGTCTCCTTGCCGCTTGGCGCGGGCCGCCGCCGCCGACAGGCCGGCGCGCGCCTGCGGCCCGCCGAACAGGTCTTCGAACGCCGTCATCGAACGCCCCCAAAGGGCGTCGTCGTCGAGGCCCCAGGCCGCGCGCACGTCTCGCTTGACGGCCGCGTACGAATCGGACGGGACGCGCGCCAGGGCCTTCGCCTCCTTGACGGCGGCGGCGCGCAGCTCGGCGGCGGGGCGCACGGAGTCGGCCAGGCCCGCGGCCAGCGCCTCGGCGGCGTCCAAGGGGGTGCCGCGCAGGACCATCGCGCGCACCGCCCCCGGGTCGCGCGCGAGGCTCAAGGAGGTCCGGACCAGCGCCTCGGTGGGGGAGAGGCCCAGACGGACCTCGGAGAGGGTCGCCTTGGCGCCCTCCGCGAAGACGCGCGCGTCGCAGGCCAGGGCCAGGATCCAGCCGCCGAGCACGGCCAGGCCGCCGACCGCCGCGACCGTGGGCTTCGGGACGGCGGCCAGCGCGCGGTGCGTCTCGATGAGCGACCGGAACGGCTCCGTCCCGAGCCCGGCCTCGGGGGAGAGCTCCGAAAGGTCGAGGCCCGAGGAGAAGACCTTGGGGTTCTCGGAGGCGAGCACCAGAGCTTTCACCGAGGCGTCCTCCCGGGCCGCCGCGACGGCGGCCCGGAGCTCCGCCAGCAGCGCGCGCGAGAGGGCGTTCTCCGGAGCGCGGTCGAGCGCCAAGACGCGCACGCCGCCCTCGTCTGAGACGCGGATCATCGGCCCTCCAGGCTCTTGAAGCTCTTGACCAGGCGTTCGAAGGCGGGCAGGTATCTGGGATAGAGCTCTGCCGGCGCGCCGTAGGAGAGGGCGAAGTAGCCGTCGGGGGCGCTCACCAGAGTCAGGCGCGACTCGCCGGGGGCCTCGAGGTGGATGCTCAGGCGTCCGCCCTCGCGCGAGCGGGAGACCTCCTTGGCCGCGTGCCAATCCTCCTCCTGCCAGATGCGCGTCTCCAAGTCCACGTAGCCCGCCTGCCCCCGGCGGCTGCGCGTCACCGTGAGGCTCACCGGTCGGCCGTCGCGCCCGCGGTCCGCCATGACGTAGACCGCCGGCTCGGCGTCCTTCCAGGCGTCGGTGACGTTCCAGCCCCGCGGCACGTCGAAGGAGACGGCGCCCGACACCTTGAAGGGGCGGTACGCCAGGGGCTTCGCGTCCGACTCCTCCTCGGGCAGGCACTGCACGGGCTCGAAGGGATTCTCGGTCACCACGCGCCGGGTGCCCTGAGGGCAGTTCACCGGCTTGCCCGGGGCGGCGGGCTTCACGACGGCCTTCTCCTTCCCCGGCGGGGGCGCGAAGTCGGGACGCGCCGCCGGCGCCGGGTCGGCGCCCTTGGGCTCGGCGGTGCACCGGAAGGACTGCATCTGGCCGGGGGTCGGCACCGGGCGCGTGCCCTTCGGGCAGCGCGGCCCGCCCATGAAGCTCTTACCCACCGGCTCGCAGGCGTAGGGCTTGTCCGGGTCGTCGGAGGGGATGGCCGTCTCGCCAGGAGGGCAGATGCCGCGCGGCGCGGTCAGCGTCACGTCCTCGCGCGCGCATTTGAACGGCGAGGCGGCCTCCGGCGTAGTCACCGCGCGGGTCCCGGCGGGGCAGTCCACGCCGTCCTGGTAGCGCTCGGAGTCCAGCACGCACGCCCAAGGGCGGCGCTGCTCGAGGGTGCGCGACGGGCGGGAGCCTTCGGGGCAGTGGCTGACGTTCTGAGCCGCCCAGGCGGCCCCGGCGGCCAAGAGGGCCGCCGCGGCGGTCACGAGAGCAGACGCGGGTCGCGCATGGTCGCCATGGCCACCTCGCGCGTGATGAGCTGGCGCTGGAAGAGCGACTTGATCGAGGCGTCCTTCGAGATCATCCCGATGCTGGTGCCGGTCTGGAGGATGTCGTAGAGCTGCTGGATGTCGCCTTTGCGGATGAGCTGGCGCGCGGCGGGCGTCGCCAGCAGCACCTCGATGCCGAGCACGAGGCCGCGCTTGTCGGCGCGCGGCAGGAGGTCCTGCGAGATGACGGCCTCGAGGGTGTTGCTCAGCTGGTCGCGGATGGTCTCCTGCTCGTTGCCGGGGAACATCGAGATGATGCGCTGGGCCGTCTTCGCGGCGTCCGGCGTGTGCAGCGTCGTGAGCACCAGGTGGCCCGTCTCGGCGGCGGTGATGGCCGCGCGGATGGACTCGGCGGTGCGCACCTCGCCGATGCAGATGACGTCCGGGTCCTGACGCAGCGCGTCCTCGATGCCCGCCTCGAAGGAGAGCGAGTCCACGCCCACCTCGCGCTGGAGGAAGAAGGACTTCGACGGGACGAAGAGGGTCTCGATGGGGTCTTCGATGGTGACGATCTTGCCCGGGTAGCCCTCGCGGTTGATGTGGTCGAGCATCGCCGCCATCGTGGTGGACTTGCCGGAGCCGGTCGAGCCGGTGACGAAGATGATGCCCTTGCGCTTCTGGGTGAGCGTGCCGACGATGGGGGGCAGGCCCAGCGAGGACAGCGGGTAGATGCGGCTCGGGATGGCGCGGATCGAGGCGCTGACGGTGCCCTGGGCGCGGGCGAGGTTCATCCGGAAGCGCCCGACGTTCGGGATGGTGAAGGAGACGTTGACGCGGTATTCCTTCTTGAAGAGGTCGGAGTGGTGGGTCTCGAGGAACGGCTGGACCAAGGCCCAGATGGCGTCCGAGTCCACCGCGCCCCTGGCCATGGGCACGACCTCGTTGGCGACGCGCTGGATGGGGGGATAGCCGTGGATGAGGTGCAGGTCGGAGGCGCCCCTTTGGATGGTGTCCGCCAGCAGCCCGTGAAGCTCGGTCTCAGCCATGGACGTAGCCTAGTATAATCGAGGGATGGCGCTCCAATTGAAGGGCCTGAGCCTCAAGACGGGGGTGGTGCAGTCGCCGATGGCGAACTGCACCGACCTCGCGTTCCGGCTCATCGCCCGCGAGAAGGGCCTGGAGTTCGCCTTCCTGGAGATGGTCTCGGCCCACGCCTTGGTCCAGGACTCGAAGAAGACCTTGGCCCTGATGAAGACCCTGCCTTCGGACCGGCCGGTCGGCGCCCAGCTGGTCGGCTGCGACGCCGCGCTGATGGCCCAAGCCGCCGCGAAGGTCGAGGAGATGGGCTTCGACCTCCTGGACTTGAACCTCGGCTGCCCGGTCCCCAAGGTCACCGCGGGCGGGGACGGCGCGGGCTCGGCGCTGCTGTGCCGCCCCAACGACGCGGGAAAGATCTTCGAGGCGGTCGTGAAGGCCGTCCACCGCATCCCGGTCACCGTCAAGATGCGTCTGGGCTACAAGGACGCCACGGGCGCCGAGGCCGTGGAGATCGCCAAGCGCGCCGAAGGCGCCGGCGTGTGCGCGGTGGCCGTCCACGGCCGCACGCGCGAGCAGCAGTACTCCGGCGTCGCCGACTGGTCGGCCATCGGCCGCGTGAAGGCCGCGGTGTCCATCCCGGTCATCGGCAACGGCGACGTGCGCTGCGGCGCCGACGCGCTGCGCCTCAAGGCCGAGAGCGGCTGCGACGCGGTGATGCTCGGCCGCGGCGCCCTGGGCAACCCCTGGCTCTACAAAGAGGTCGAGGCGGCCCTGGCCGGCGCCCCGGCCCCGGCGGCGCCGACCTTCGAGGAGAAGAAGGCCGTGCTGCTGCGCCATCTCGACCTCGAGATCATCCACGAGGGCGAGTATTACGCGGTTCGGAGCCTGCGGCGCATCGCCTGCTGGTACTTCTCGGGCTTCCCCGGAGCGGCGCAGTTCCGCAACGCCATCTGCTCGTCCTCGTCCACCGACGAGGTGCGCCGGCTCATCGCGGACTTCCGGCCCCTCGAGCCTATCGCCGTCTAGCGGTCCGCCTCGCCTCGGCCTCGGCGGCCCGCCGCTTCTCCTCGGGGGTCTCCGTCACCAAGGCCGGCACGGGCGCCGGGCGCCGCTTGTCGTCCACCGCGACCATCGTCACCAGGCAGGAGTTCGTGTGCCGCCGCGGGCCGCCGCCGGGGAGCTCGGCGTAGACGTCGACGCCCACCTCCATCGAGGAGCGCCCGACCCCGTTGACCCGCGCCTCGACGATGACGACGTCGCCGACCTCGATGGGGACGAGGAACTCGACGCGGTCCATCGCCACGGTCACGCACAGGCGGCCGGCGTGCCGCATCGCGGCCACCGCCGCGGCCTTGTCCACCATCGCGAGCACCTTGCCGCCGAAGACCGTGCCGTGCAGGTTGGCGTCGGGAGGGGACATCAGGTCGGAGAGGACCGTCATCGACGCGCGGACGGGCTTGGGGGCGAGGGGTTTGGGCATGGCCCATTATATGTAACGGGGGTGGTGCAATTCGGGAAATGGTAGAATGCCGCCCACATGACAACCGGTGAACTCCAGGACGACGACGGGTTCCTCAAGGACGTCCGCAAAGCCAAGATCGTCTGCACGCTCGGCCCTTCCAGCAACACCCAGGAGCAGATCGACGCCCTCGCGCAGGCCGGGATGGACGTCGTCCGCCTCAACTTCTCCCACGGCACCCACGACGACCACGGCGCCCTCATCAAGAAGGTCCGCGACGCCTCCCGCCGGCTCGAGAAGCCGATGTCCATCATCGCCGACCTCCAGGGCCCCAAGATTCGCACGGGCAAGCTCCTCGACGGCAAGATCGTCCAGCTCGTCGCCGGCAAGCCCTTCACCATCACGACCGAGCCCGTGGTCGGCACCGCCGAGCGCGTCGGCACCACCTACACGCACCTCCACGAGGAGGTCCGCAAGGGCGACCGCATCCTCATCGACGACGGCTTGATCGAGCTCAAGGTCGCCGAGGTCAAGGGCCGGGACGTGAAGTGCGACGTCATCAACGGGGGGGACCTCAACGAGCACAAGGGCATCAACCTCCCCGGCGTCAAGATGCGCATCCCCGCGCTGACCGAAAAGGACAAGTCCGACCTGCGCTTCGCCCTCGAGCAGGGCGCCAACTACGTCGCGGTCAGCTTCGTGCGCTCCGCCGAGGACGTGCTGGAGGCCCGCCAGGAGGCCCTGCGCTACGGCAAGGAGCCGCTCCTCATCTCCAAGCTCGAGAAGGCCGAGGCCATCGAGAACCTCGAGGAGATCATGCAGGCCTCCGACGGCGTGATGGTGGCCCGCGGCGACCTGGGCGTCGAGATGAACCCCGAGAAGGTCCCGCCCATCCAGAAGCACATCATCCACCGCGCGGCCGAGTACCGGATGCCGGTCATCACCGCGACGCAGATGCTCGAGTCCATGACGCGCAACCCGCGGCCGACCCGCGCCGAGGCCTCGGACGTGGCCAACGCCATCTTCGACGGCACGAGCGCGGTGATGCTCTCGAACGAGACCGCCTCGGGCAAGTACCCCCTCGAGGCCGTGCAGATGATGCAGCGCATCATCTGCGAGGCCGAGGCGATGCCGCGCACGCTGCACCGCGAGCGCAAGCTCTTTAGGCTGAGCGTCCAGGAGGCCATCAGCGAGGCCGCCACGAACGCCGCCGAGGTGCTCCCGGTCAAGGTCATCGCGGTCTTCACCGAGACGGGCACCACCGCCCGCCTCATCGCCCACTACCGCCCGCCGGTCCCCATCATCGGCTTCTCGCCGGTGCAGGAGACGCGCCGCCGGATGGCGCTGCTGTGGGGCGTGCTCCCGCGCAAGATCGACCTCGTCGCCGACATCGACGAGCTGGCCCGCACGGCCGACGCGCGCCTCATCGAGGAGAAGCTCGTCAAGAAAGGCGATCTGGTCTGCATCGTCGCCGGCACCCCGCTCGGAGTGCGCGGCACGACGAACATGATCAAGCTGCACACCGTCGGACAGCCGTAAGACCAACCACCGACACGGAGCCGTTTACGCGCCTCGGGCGCGTGCCTTCGAGGATTGCCAAAATCGGCAATCCTCGAAGTCCCTCTCAATGAACGGCGAGAATCCTGAATTCAGGACGGTCCCATCCAACGCCAATGATGGACTCTCGCTCCGCCGTTCATTGAGGGGAGGTTCGAGGATTCCGGCCGTTTGGAATCCTCGAACCCACGCGCCCGAGGCGCGTAAATTCCGCCGTTATGCTAGGGCGAGAGCGCGGCGGGCCACGGCCTCGGCCCCATCGAGCGCCAGGTCCGCCCACGGGTCCGTCGCCGCGGCGAGGGCGTCCAGGCCCTCCTGCCAGCGGCCCGCCATGAAATCCGCCGTCTCGAGCATCCGGATGCGCCCCAGGCGCCGCACGACCTCCAACATCGGGGCGCACTCGCGGAAGTCCGCCCGCGGGACCACCAGCGCGGGCGCGCGGGCGGCCAAGACCTCGGCGAAAGTCCCGTAGCCGGGCTTCATTAAGACGGCGTCGGCCGCGGCGATGATGTCGCAGTGGCGCAGCGGCGAGCGACGGGGGAGCTGCAGCCAATCCGCCTTGAGGCCCGCCGGGCGGGGGACATAAGCGACGAACCGCCAGCCGGCGAGCGCGTCCGCCCCCGCCGCGGCCCCGCCCTCCCAGTCGACTCCGCCGAACGAATAGGCGGCCACGGGCCGGGAGTCGGCCGGGTCCAGCCCGAGCTTCCGACGGACCGCCTCACGGCCCAACGCGCTCGGCGCGCGCACCACGAGCGGCATGTCGGCGCTGCGGACGATGGCGGGGGCCCCGCCGCCCAGCGGCAGGCGCAGCAGGACGTCCGCCCGGGCGTAGGCCTCGGCCATCCGCCGCCTCACCGTCTCCCAGCGCGGCTCGTCGGCCGCCCAAGGCTCGACGATCCAATCCCAGGTGAAGTTCGAGACGACCGCCGCCGGCACCCCCGCCTCCGCGGCCGCTTCGACCGGCAGGGCCCCGGCGTCCGAGAGCGCGACGTCGGCGCCCTCCCTGCGCAGCAAGGCCGTCTCCTCGCGCCGCAGCTCGTCCCAACGCGCGTGGAGCGCCTCATAGGCCGCCAGCGACGCCGGGATGTCCACGGCCAGCGCGTCCTTCATCGCCAGGCCGCAGTCGAGGTCGGCCGGCCGCACCTCGGCCTTGAGCCCCTCGTCGGAGAAGAGCCAGGCCGGCGCCGCGGTCCGGACCACCACGCGGGCGCCCAGGCGCTCCAGCTCGCTGCAGACGGCGGCCGCGCGCGTCGCGTGGCCGTAGCCGTGCGAGGTCACGTAGTAGAAGACGAGCGGGGCGGCCTTCGGCATCGCGCTAGTCTACGAATCTCGGCGGCCGCGCCAAAGGACGGGCAGAGCGCGGGGCAGGACCGTGAAGTCGGCGGGCAGGGCCCCCGAGGGCTCCCCGTCGAGGTTGAGGCCGGCGGTCCCCGGCCCGTCGAGCGCGAGCGAGACCTTCCGCGCGCGGCGCAGGCCGACGCCCGGCGTCCCGACGTGGGTCCCGTCGTAGAGCTTCGCCAGGCGCGCGGCCAGCGCCAGCCGACCGGAGGACTCCACGGTGAGGACGTCGAGCGCCCCATCCTCGAGGTCCGCGCCCGGAGCGGCGCGCATCCCGCCGCCCGTGGTCTCGGTGTTGGCCAGCAGCACGGCGTGGTAGAGGCCCGAGGCGTCTTTCCCGTCGAGCGTCAGGCGGTAGCGGCGGGCCGGGCGCGTGAGGAGCATGGCCAAGGTGGCGACGAGATAGGAGAGCGTCCCGCCCAAGGGCTTGCCCCAGCGGTCCACGACCTCGGCCGCGTCGGCGGCCAGGCCGGTCCCGGCCATGTTCGTCAGGTAGCGGGCCGTCCCGCCCGGCAGGTCCGCCCGCACCGCGTCGATGCCGCGGACCGGGGCGCCGGCCAGGGCTCGCGCGGCGGCGACCGGGTCCAAGGGGAGCCCCAGATGGCGCGCGAAGTCGCAGCCGGAGCCCGCGGGGAGCGGGGCGAGGGCCGCCCCGGAGCGGGCCGCTTCGCCCGCCGCGAAATAGCCGCCGACCGCCTCGTGCCAGGTGCCGTCCCCGCCGAAGGCGTAGACGCGCTTGGCGCCGGATTCGAGGGCCTGGCGCACGAGCTCGACGCCGTGGCCGCGCCGCTCGCTTTTGAGGACGCGCAGGGGACCCAGGGCCGCCTCGACGGCCGGCCGCGCCGCGTCCCACCGGCGCGCGGCGCGGCCGTGGCCGGCGGCGGGGTTTAGGAGGAGGACAGAGATGAAGAGCCTGCCTGGGCGGCCCGACGCGCCAGGGCGCGCGCCGCGAGGATGTAGAGGCCGCTGACGGCCGTCAGCAGCGCGGCGAGGGCCAGGAAGCCCGGCAAGGCTCCGAACGCGTCGAAGACCCAGCCCATGCCGAGCATCGCGAGCATCGCGGCTCCCGTCGCCGAGGAGTACACGAAGCCCGTCACCGCGGCGGTGCGGTCCTTGGGGGCGGCGGACTGGAAGAAGGAGTTGAGGCCGATCTCGTTGCCCAAGGTCGCCGAGGCGAGGAAGAAGGCCACCGGGGCCGCGACGTAGATGGTCGGGAAGGCCCACAGCGCCCAGGCGGAGAGACCCGCCAGAGCCGCGTAGCGCACCCAGCCGGCCGCGCTCGTCTTCTCGCCGCGCCGTTCGAGGAAGAGGGCCGCGGCCAGCTCGCCGGCGTTCCATGCGCCGATGAGGACCGCGGCCAGGGCCGGCGAGCCCAGCACGCTCGTCGCGTACACGGCGGCCAGCATCGCGTGGAAGGTGTTGTGGAGCGCGATGACCGGGACGTTCACCAAGGCCGCGAGGCGCAGCGCGGGGTCGGCGAGCACGATGCGGGCCCCCGCCGCGAACTCCGACCAGCGCGACGGGAGGGCGCCGTCCTCGGGCGGGGTCGCGCGCTCCGACACGCGGTCGGCGGCGCGCGAGCGCGCGAGCAGGAGGAAGAAGCCCGCCGCGACGACGTACGCCGCGGGGTGGATGCCGACCGTGGCGAGCGCGCCGAAATGGTGCAGCAGCCAGCCCGCCCCGAACACGGCGCCCATCGCGGCGAGCTCGCGGGCGATGTAGAGCCGGGCGTTGAAGCGCCGCAGCGTCCCTTCGTCCGAGCCCAGGATGGCCGGCGGGGCCGAGCGGCGCGCGACGTCGAAGACCCCCGAGAGCGCGCCGTTGAGCGCGAAGAGGCCGAAGAGGACGGGCAGGGCCACCGGCGCGCCCAGCCACACGGACACCGGCACGACGGCGATGACCGCGGCCTGGGCCGCCGCCGCCGCGGCGAGGGTCTTCGCGGGGCCGATGCGGTCGATGACCGGGGCCAGCGCCGCGCCGCCCACGAGGGAGGCGATCTGCGCCGCGACGAAGAGCCCGCCGAGGATGCTGGCGGCGCCGTATTGGCTGAGGAGCAGGATGGGCACGACGAGGTTCAGCGTCTCGATGCCGGCTTTGACCGTGGAGACGCCCGCGGTGTAGAGCGTGAACGCGCGGCGCGCGGGGGCCGGGACTTCTCGCGCGGGTCCGGCGGCCTCCGTCTGCTCGGCGGCCTTCTGCAGACCCGAGGGGTGGGTGTCGCAGGCGTTGAAAGCGGCGACAGGGAGCCCGCCAAAGGTCGGACGCCGGACCTCGCCGGTCAGGACCTTCTCAAGCGCCGCACCGGCCTCATGACCCTGCGCCGCGGAGCCGCCGGCATCGGCCGCCGCCTCGATGTGCGGGGCGGCGGCCAGCGCCGTCTGCGCTACGGCGACAGATACCGCCTTGGCCGGTGCGGCCGCCTGGGCCGCCGTTGCTGTAACCCTCTCCCGCATTTGCGGGAGAGGGGAGGGTGAGGGTAACGGCAGGACGGACAGGGTCGGGAGGGAAGGGAGAAATGACGGAGCCGACGACGGCGCGGCCAGGCGCGGGGCGAACCCCGGCACGACGGGCGCGACGGACGCGCGCGGGACCACGCGCGCCAGCTGAGCCCAGGCCGGCGTTCCCGGCGAGGAAAGGAGGAGGACCAGCGCCAGGGTGGTGCGCATCCCTATCATCGTAACCCCGCAGGCTCCCGCCCCCTAGAGTCGAAGGACCCAAGAACGCCTGGGCCGCTTGCGCCCTACTCCCTTCCTCTATAGTCCCACGTCGCCCGAGGGGGGGACGGGCTACAATCGCCCCTATGCCCCTGCTCCTGACCCTCCTCGCGCTCTTCGCCGGCCCCGCCGCAGCCCAGACCGTCCATGCCCCGGCCCTAGGCCGCTCGGTCCTCCCCGGCTTCGGCGTTTTGAACGCGGCTCCCTCCGGAATTCTGGCCGCCCCCGCGGCACGGCCGACTTTGGCCCCGGCTCCGGTGCTGAGCCTCCCCATTCTGCCGGCCGCCGCCAGCCCGGCCGTCGCCGCCCAGCCGGCCCCGGCCGTCCGCGCGGTCCTCGAGTCCGTCTCGGTCCCTCTCGCAAAGGCCGCCGGCGCGCCGGCCGCGCAGGCCCCCGTCCTCTCCAACCTCTTCGAGGGCCGCCGCGCCTCGGTCCCCGACGCCGTCGTGGCCGGCGAGTCCTTCGCCCGCCCTGCTGCGCTCGCTCCCGCGCGCAATGCCGCAGTCTCCGCCGAGGATCCGGCGCCTCCGGCTCCTCGCCCCG
Source organism: bacterium (assembly GCA_004322435.1). Classification (GTDB taxonomy): domain Bacteria; phylum Elusimicrobiota; class Elusimicrobia; order UBA1565; family UBA1565; genus SCTT01. Next base: position 75 of record SCTT01000548.1, on the reverse strand, counting down.
TCTGGAAGACCGCCGGCCTCTACGCCCTGCGCACCGCGGGCTTCCTCGGCGCCCTCGCCGGCGGCTTCCGGGTCG
>SCTT01000547.1 GCA_004322435.1 bacterium | reverse complement strand
GCGACGGCGACCGCGTGTACGCGGTGCTCAAGGGCATCGGCTCCTCCTCGGACGGCAAGGGCAAGGCCATCTACGCGCCGAGCCCCGAGGGCCAGGTGAAGGCCTTGAAGGCCGCCTACGAGGTGGCCGAGGTCAGCCCCGCCACCGTGGAGCTCGTCGAGGCGCACGGCACCGGCACCAAGGCCGGCGACGCCGCCGAGGTGAAGGCCTTGGTCGAGGTCTACCGCGCCGCCCGCCCCGAAGGGACGTGGGCCGCCTTGGGCTCGGTCAAGTCCAACATCGGCCACACGAAGGCCGCCGCCGGCTCGGCCGGCTTCATCAAGGCGGTCCTGGCTCTTAAGCACAAGGTCCTGCCGCCGACCATCAAGGTGAAGGAACCGCTGGCCGAGTTCGCCACCGGCAACCTCCCTCTCTACGTCAACACCGAGAAGCGCCCCTGGGTGCCCTCGGCGGGTCACCCGCGCCGCGCCGCGGTGTCGGCCTTCGGCTTCGGAGGCTCCAACTTCCACGCCGTGCTCGAGGAGCACGTGACGAAGAAGACCGAGGTGGACTGGGACGGGTCCGTGGAGCTCCTGGCCTTCTCGGGCCCCGACGAGGCCTCCGTACGCCGCGCGCTCGAGCCCTTCGCGGCGGGCCTCCCCTGGAACGAACTCCGGCTCAAGGCCGTCGAGTCCCGCAAGAGCTTCGACCGCGCCGCCGCCTGGCGCCTCGTGGCCGTCGTCGAGAAGGCCAAGGGGAAGCCCGCCGCCGACGCGACCTTCGTCGCCTCGGGCGCCCCGCAGGGCAAGCTCGCGATGCTGTTCCCCGGCCAGGGCTCCCAGTACGTGGGCATGGGCCGCGACCTCGCCTGCCAGTTCCCCGAGATGCTGGACGCCGTGGCCGAGGCGAACGCGGCTCTCGGCGAGCGCCTCTCCGACGCCGTCTATCCGCAACCGGTCTTCAACCAGCCCGCGCGCGACGCGCACGAGGCGGCTTTGCGCGCGACCGACATGGCCCAACCGGCCATCGGCGCGGTGAGCGTGGGCGCCTTAGGGATCTTAAGCCGCTTCGGCGTGAAGCCCGACCTGGCCGCCGGGCACAGCTACGGCGAGCTGACGGCGCTGTGCGCCGCGGGCCGACTGGCGGCCTCCGACCTCTTCAAGCTCTCCAAGCTCCGCGGCCGACTCATGGCCGCCGGCGGGGGGGACAAGGGGACCATGCTGGCCGTCCTCGCGCCCATCGCCGAGGTCGAGAAGGTCCTCGCCGAGGAGAAGCTCGACGTGGTCTTGGCCAACAAGAACGCCCCCGAGCAGGCCGTCCTCTCCGGCTCCACGGCCGCCATCAAGGCCGCCGCGGAGGTCCTCACGAAGAAGGGCCTGCGCTGCACCGCCATCCCCGTGGCCGCGGCGTTCCACTCGAAGCTCGTGGCCGACGCGGCCAAGCCCCTGCGGGACGGCCTGACACCGATGGCCCTGGCCACCGCGCGCATCCCCGTCTACTCGAACACCTCCGCGCGCCCGTACCCGGACGACGCCGACGCCGCCAAGGACCTGTTGGCCGGCCAGCTCGCGGCTCCGGTCGAGTAGACGGGGATGCGCGCGGTGGCCAGGGCCATCGGTGTCAGGCCGTCCCGCAGGGGCTTGGCCGCGTCGGCCACGAGC
>SCTT01000546.1 GCA_004322435.1 bacterium | reverse complement strand
GCTCCTCCTTCGAGAGCCCCCCCTCGAAGGCGATCCACTCGGACTTGATCTTAGCCGCCTTCCGCACGGTGCGCTTGGGCAAAGGCGGCCTCAGGTCCACCATCGAGGACTCGACGGGGGCCGACCAGCCGGTGTCGAAGATGCCCGCGCCGGAGCGTCCGTGGCAGGGGGCGCAGGCCTTAAGATACGCCCGCTCGCCGGGGTCCTTCACCTCGGCCCACGCCGTGGAGGAGAGCGCCACCGCGTCGCCGCGCGCGACGATGCGCAGGTAGCTGATGAGCCCTTCGACCGTCCCGGTGGAGAGCGCGTGGGCCTCCTTGAGGCCGGGGCGCTTCTCGACCATCCGGTCGATGGTGGCCTTCAAGGCCTCGTCGGGCCAGTCCTCGAGGCCGCGGCCGGTGATGTCGAGCGTCCCCGGGGAGAACTCCTGCACCGTCTCGAGCTGGCGATGGCCGCGGCCGTCGCCGCCGTGGCAGGCGGCGCAGTAGAGCTGCCAGTCCTTCATCCCCCGGGCCGCCGTGCCGTCGAAGGCGGCGGCGGGCGCGGCGAGCAGGATGGCGAGGACCAGGGGCTTCAAGGGTCGAGGTCGAAGGCCCGGAACACGAGGCCGGTGGGGATCTTCGGGTAGAAGTAGGTCGACTTCTGCGGCAGGAGGCCCGCCTTGAGCACGGCCTTGCGGATGTCCCCCACCGCGAAGTCCTTGAGCAGCAGGGCCAGGCGCCCGGAGCGCCGCGCCTCGGCGGCGGCCTCGCCGGCCTCCGAGAAGTAGGCGATGTCGTGCGGGTCGACGCGCGAGAGGAGGCGCCGGAAGAGCCAGTCGGTGGCGAAGCCGCTCTTGACGCCCTTGTCGCCGGGGGCGGGCGTGAGGACGGCGAACGAATCCCCCTCCACCAAGCCCATCGCATAGGGCGAGCGCTCCCGGGCCAGGGCGGCGGAGAGCGCCTCGTAGTCGTGGACCGGGCGCGCGCGGCAGACGCGCGCCAGGGCGCGCCGGAGAGAAGGCGTGCCCTCGACGACGCGGTGGGTGGGCAACACGACGAGGCCGGGGTCCTGTTCCGAGACCAGGAAGGCCAACAGGCGGCCGGCGCCGGTCTGGCGGGAGGCGGCCCAATGCTCGCAGCCCACCGAATAGCGGTGGTGGCCGTCGGCGATGAGCAGGGTTTCCTTAGAGAGGAGCTTCTCCAAGGCCGCCACGGCGACCGGGTCCGAAAGCCGCCACAGGCGTACGGGGAGCCCGGCCGAGTCGCGGCCGACGGCCAGGGGGCGCTCCCGCTGCGCCTTAGCCAACAGGCGGTTCACCGCGCCCGAGCGGTCGGCGAACACGCCGAAGATGGGGCTCGTGTTGGTCTTGACCGCGCGCAGAAGCTTCTGGCGGTCCTTCTTGTGCTTGGAGAGCGTGCGCTCGTGGCGCAGCACGCGCGAAGCCGTTCCCTTGTCGAGGCCGAGCGCGGCGAGGACGCCGGAGCGCTTCTTGACCATGCCGCGCACGCGGGCCGCCTGCTCGACGACGTAGAAGGACGGGGCGTCCTCGGCGACGAGGATGCCGGCCTTCTTCCAGCGCGCGAAGAGGCCCGCGGCGGCCTGGTACGGGTTCTTGCCCCGGGGGAGCTCGATGTGGACGGCGTTGTATTTTCCCCTTCTGAGGCGGGCGTCGAGCGGGCCGCGGATGACGTCGTAGGGCGGGCAGACGGCGGCGGAAAGAGGGACCTTGTTGAAGTCGTAGCGCAGGGCGCGGAAGGCTTTGGCGGTGAGCATGGAGGGATTGTCCCAAATTAGTTCTCTTTCGTGCCTGACCCCTTGGTTCCGAATACCTATAATCAGGCCCAATGGAGACCATCGTCTTCGGGGGGTCCTTCGACCCGCCCCACGCGGCGCACTTGGAGCTCTTGGCGGCGGCCCTCAAGAAGCGGCCCAAGGCGCGCGCCGTCGTGCTGCCGGCTTGGCGCTCTCCTTTAAAGGGCCTGCCCTCCGCCCCCGCGGCCGACCGGCTCCAGATGACGAAGGCCGCCCTCAAGACCTTGCCCGCAAGCCTGCGCAAGCGCGCCCGCCTCGACGACTGGGAGCTCCGGCGCGGCCAGGTCACCTACACCTACGAGACCTTGCGCCGCCTGCACCTGGCCGCCCCCTCCGAGCGCCTGACCTTCCTCGCCGGCGCCGACTCCTG
>SCTT01000545.1 GCA_004322435.1 bacterium | reverse complement strand
AGGACGACGGCCGCCGCCGAGAGCCGTGCGTAGCGCCGCCCGAGCTCGGGAGCCTGGCCCTCGAGCGGGCCGGCCTGTGCGCGCAAGAGCGCCCACGCCGCCAACGCGTCGAGCGCCAAGAACGCCGCGAGGACGGGCCGCAGGTTCGGGAACCAGGCCATCCAGGCCATCGCGGCCGGCTTCATGAGGGCCAAGAAAGCCCCCAGGGCCCAATGGCGGGGGGTATAGATCCGTCCGTAAAACAGCCACCGCGTGAACCCCCGGAACAGGTCGGCCCAGCCGGCCGGGTCGGCGCTCGCGGGGGTCGCCCGCGCCGCCAGCGCCACGCGGCGGCCGCGCGCCTTGACGACGCGGTCGGTGACGAGGTCCTCCACGAGCGACACCGACCACGCCCGGCCGACCTCCCAGGCGTCGAAATCCGCGCGGCGGAGGGCGAAGGACTGGCCGCTGACGGTGGGGGCCAGCGCATGGAGCGCGCACGCGACCCCGTTCCAGAGCGTCTTAAGCGCCGCGGGGACGAGCGGCCCCGAGGGGACGCAGACCACGCCGGCCGTCGCCGCGCCGACCTCCGGGTCGGCGAGCTCCGCGCAGAGGGCCGCGACCCAGCCGCGGGGGGGGCGGATGTCGCAGGGCGCGAAGACCAGCGCCTCGGTGTCCGGGCCCGCGCAGGCGGCGCCGTGGAGGAAGTTGAGCACGAGCTCGGTCGTCTCCCGTGGCTGCGCGTCGGAGACGACGACGCGCCACGGCCGCGACACTCCCGCCAGGACCCGTTCGAGGCGCGCGCGGGCCGGGTCGTCGGCGCGCGGCACGACGAAGACGAACTCGAGGCGCCCGGGGAAGTCCTGCTCCGTCATCGCGCGGACGTTCGCCTCGAGCTCCGGACCGCCGCCCTTGCAGGCGACCACGACGGCCGCGCTGCCCGGCGCGCGCCCCCCCGGCGCGGGGCGCCGGAAGGCGCGGCGCGCGGCGGCGGCGGCGACGGCCAGGGAGGCAAAGTAGAGCGATGAAAAGGCCGTCCACTGCAGGAGGGGGGAGGGAGCGTTCACCGGAGCGCCCTCAGCGCGCGCGCCGCCCCGTCGAAGTAGGCCTCCGCGGCGGCGAAGGGGAGGGCGCTCAGGCGCGCGGCCGAGAGGAGGACGGACCCGAAGCGGGGCGCCGTCAGCGCGGGCGCCAGGAGACCGGCCTCGCCCGGCGCGAGGCGCAAGACGAGCGGGTCCCAGAACAGCGCCCCGGACTCCGGCCGAAGGCCGTTGGCCAGGTAGAGCTCGGCCCATTCGCCGCTGTAGCGGCGGTTTGAATCGAGGTGCGTCGGGTGGCGCGGCCCGACGAGGGCGAAGGGGGCGTTCACGACGGCGACCCCGCCGGGCTTAAGCCGCGCCGCCAAGAGCCCGACCTCCGCCGGCGGGTCGGGGCAGTGCTCGAGGACGTCGAGGCTGACCACGGCGTCCTGCGAGCGCTCCGGCACGTCGGCGAGCGACCCGACGGCGGAGACCGAGACGCCCTCGTCCTCGAACAACGCCTCCGCGAACCGGCGGCAGGGGCGCGACGCGTCGCACCAGAGCGGCGCGTGGCCCAGGCGCGCCCAGGCCACCGCGTCGATGCCGAGGCCGTCGCCGTGGCACAAGAGCCGCCCCGGCGCCGGAAGCCGCGACGCCACGCGCGCGCGCAGCCCGCGCTTGACCCAGCTCGCGTTCCAGGCCAAGGTGTCGTAGACCGCGGCGGGGTCTTCCGCGTAGAACTCGGCCAACCCCGGCGCCCAGCGATGCGGCTCCAGACCGCGGCGCGCCAGGGCCTCCGCGATGGCGGCTCCCGGGGTGTCCCGCTCGCGGGCCAAGGCCGCGCGCGCGCGCTCCGGCGTGTCCCCGGCGGCGTGGGCCGCGCGCGCGACCACGGCCTCGTCGAGCAGGTCGAAGGGGGCGCAGAGGTCCGGG
>SCTT01000544.1 GCA_004322435.1 bacterium | reverse complement strand
TGGCGCGGGCCAGGTCGAAGACGGCCTCGAGGTTCCCCCCGCAGGACAGGCAGACGTACTCGGTCTCGCGGGGGCTATGGCTGCGGGAGCAGGCGGGGCAGTCTAGGGAGACGGGTTGCGGCATCCCTATACGGAATAGCAACGGAACGGCCAGGAAAATGGAGAAAGCCCCCCTTTCGACGACGCCCCCCGCGGGGGGGCGTCGTCCCCTCCGTGGCCTGCGGCGCAGGAAGGGACCGCATCAACTCATCCTGGGATGAGTTAATTTCTCTTAAAATTTCAGCACTCTATTTTGAAAATTCGACAGCGCGGAAATTCGGGACCATCGCTCCGCCGGGCGCGCGCCAAGAGTGCTGGAATCTTCTATCCGTCAGCGCGTCATGACCCCGGCCAGCTTGAGCAGGCTCAAGTCCAACGGCTTGGCCTTCCCCGCCACCTCGGAGAGCGGCGTCGCGGCCACCTCCCCCCTCAGCACCCCCATCAGCACCCCGTGCTCCCCGCGCTCGAGGCGGTCGACCGCCGCAAACCCCAAGCGGGTCGCCAACATCCGGTCGTAGTAGGTGGGGCGGCCCCCGCGCTGGACGTGGCCCAGGATGGTCACCCGGACGTCGAAGCCCACGTCCTTGTGCTCCTTGAAGTGGCGCGCCAGGGCCTCCGCGTTCATCTTCGCCCCTTCGGCCACCACCACGATGCCGTGCGGCTTGCCGCGGTCGAAGGCGGCCCGGATCTCGCCGGCCAGGGCGTCCGGGTCGGTGTCGGTCTCCGGGAGGACGACGGCCTCCGCGCCCCCGGCGACCGCGGCCATCAGGGCCAGGTAGCCGTAGTCGCGGCCCATCACCTCGACCAAGAAGGCGCGGCCCAGCGAGGACCCGGTCGCCTTCAGCCGGTCGATGGCCTCGAGCGCGACGTTGAGCGCGGTGTCGGCCCCGATGGTGAGGTCCGAGCCCACGAGGTCGTTGTCGATGGTGGAGGCGATGCCGACCGCGGCGAAGCCCGCCTTCGACAGCGCGTAGGTGCCCTGCTGGGAGCCGTTGCCGCCGATGACGACCGCGGCGGTGACGCCGAGGTGCTCGAGCTTGGCCAAGGCCTCGGCCCGGCCTTCGGGCGTGCGGAAGCGCTTCGAGCGCGCGCTGCCCAAAATGGTCCCGCCGGTCTGCAGGATGCCGCCGACATCGCGGGGCCCCAACGGCCGCAGGTCGCCTTTGACGAGGCCGTCGAAGCCGTTGCGCGCCCCGAAGACCTCCCAGCCGGCCGCGTGTCCGGCGCGCGCCACCGCGCGGATGGCCGCGTTCATCCCGGGGGCGTCGCCCCCGCTCGTCAGCACCACGATTCTCTTGCTCATGCCCGCGATTCTAGCACGGGCCGGCGCCGGACCCCGCCCCGGGGCGGTCATCCTCCCCTCTGACCGCCATCATCGCGCGACGGCGGCCCGAGGACTAGGATGGAAGAACGCTCGGAGGTCCTATGAAACCCATGAGAACTCTCGCTTCCTTCCTCTTCTTCCTGGGTTTCTTATGGGCCCGTCCCGCCGTCGCCCAGCAGGTCAACTTCCAGTTCGCCCCGCCGCCCATCCCGTACCCGTACTTCGAGCCCCAGCGCACCGACTTCCGCGTCACCGGCGGCTACTTCACGCTGACGGGCCCCGGCATCAAGCTCAAGGGAGGCGGCGCGCTCTTCAACGGCCGCCACGCGCTCAACGAGCGCCTCGCCTTCGACGGCCAGGCCGGGCTCATCGGCGTCGGCGGCACGGTCCCCGGCTTCTCGCTGCCCTCGCTCCAAGGCGTGCTCCTCTGGAACCCGGTCAACGAGGGCGACGGCCGCCTGAGCGGCATCGCGCTGCCGCTGAGCATGAACCTCGAGCTCCAGCCGCTCCATACGCCGCACGGGAGCCTCATCCTCTTCGCCGGGCCGAACCTGATGATCGCGCCGCTGACCATCCGGACGCCCTACCACCTGGTGCGCGGCGGCACCGTCGCGAAGAGCTCCACCTTCGAGACGAAGGCGACGGTCGTCCTCGGCGGCATCCAGGCGGGGCTCC
>SCTT01000059.1 GCA_004322435.1 bacterium | reverse complement strand
CTGCCGGCCGCCGCGCGCGCGGGCGAGGCGCCCTCCGAGTTCCAGAAGAGCGCCGCGCTCTTCCAGAGCAAATGCTCCAAGTGCCACACCGTGGGCAAGGGGGACCGCGTGGGTCCCGACCTCAAGGGCGTCACCGTCCGCCGCACGCCGGAGTGGCTCGCCGCCTTCATCGCCAAGCCCAGCGCGATGCTCGACACGGACGCCGAGGCCAAGAAGCTCCTCGAGAAGTTCAACGGCGTGCGCATGGCGGACTTCAACCTCCCCGCCGGGCAGGTGGCGGGCCTCGTCGCCTACCTCGAGGCCGTTTCCGCCGGCCCGTCCGGGCCCGAGGGAGAGGCCGTCCTCGCCGAGGACGCGCCGGAGCTCAAGGTGCGCCTGCCCGACGAGGGGCGCCGGGTCTGGCGGCCGGGGGCCGCCGCCGCGCTGGTCCTCCTGGCCGCCGCGGGCGCCGCCTGGCAGTTCGCGGGCGCCGGGCCCGCCGTCGTGCTCGCGCTCCTGGCCGCGGGGGCGGGGTATTGGTCCTTCGGCGGGCGGGCGCACCACCGCCTGCTCGGGGACCAGCGCGGCTTCGCCCCCGTCCAGCCCATCGCCTTCTCGCACAAGAAGCACGCCGGGGAGCTGGGGATGAACTGCCTGAGCTGCCACCATGGGGCCGAGAAGAGCGACGTCGCCGGCGTCCCTTCTTTGGAGGCCTGCATGGCCTGCCACGGCGTCGTCAAGAAGCGCGCCTCGGACGGGCAGGTCTCTCCGGAGATCGCGAAGCTGACCGCCGCTTGGGACTCGCGCGGCGCCGTCGCCTGGAACCGGGTGCACTCTCTGCCGCGCTACGCCCACTTCAGCCACCGCGCGCACGTCGCCGACGAGATCCGCTGCCAGGAATGCCACGGCCCCGTCCAGACGATGGAGCGCCTGCGCCAAGCCGCGCCGCTGTCGATGGGCTGGTGCGTGAACTGCCACCGCCAGGGCCCCGGCGAGGCCCCGTCGCATTGGAAGAGGTCCGGAGGGCCGCTCGACTGCGCGGCCTGCCACTGGTGAGACTATGAACGAAGCCCAAAGCGACAAAGAAGACGGCTTGAAGCGCCGCGAGTTCCTGGGCCTGCTGGCCGCGGGTTTCGCCGCGGCGGGCTGCTCGCCGCGCCGCCCGAAGGAGACCGTCGTCCCGGCCCTCGAGCTCGCCGAAGGCTCGGTCCCGGGCCGCGCCGACTGGTACGCGACCACCTGCGGAGCCTGTCCAGCGGCCTGCGGCGCGCTGGTCAAGGTCCGCGACGGACGGCCCATCAAGCTCGAGGGCAACCCGGACCACCCCCTCTCGCGCGGCGGCCTGTGCGCCCGCGGCCAGGCCTCGGTCCTGGACCTCTACGACGCCCGGCGCTTCCGGGCCCCGCGCAAGGGCGAGGCCGCCGCGACCTGGGCCGAGCTCGACGCCGCCGTCATGGACGCGCTGCGCCTGGCCGGCCGCTCGGGCAAGAAGGTGCGCCTGCTGACGGGGACGCCCTCGGGGCCCGCCGAGCGGGCCGCCGCCGCCGCGTTCGTCTCGCGCCACGGCGCGGGGCACGTCGTCTACGACCCGGTCTCGCGGTCGGCCATCCTGGACGCCCACGCGCTCACGCACGGGCGCCGCGCGCTGCCCCGGTACCACTTCGCGCAGGCCAAGGTCATCGTCTCCTTCGGGGCGGACTTCCTGGGCTCCTGGCTCTCGCCGGTGGAGTTCACCAAGGACTGGGCGTCCAACCGGCGCCCGGCCGACGAGTGGGACCTGATGAGCTGGCACGGCCAGTTCGAGGCGATGCTGTCCTTGACGGGAGCGAACGCCGACCTCCGCGTCCCCTTAAAGCCCTCCGAGGAGCGCGGCGCGGCCGCGCTCCTGGCGGAGCTCGTCGCGGCGCGCACCGGCTCGCCCAAGGGGCCGCGGGGCGCGGCGCCGCCGCGCGTCGCGAAGGCCCTGGCCGACGCCGCCGACCTCCTCGTCGCGGCCAAGGGGCGCGCCCTCGTCGTCAGCGCCTCCTCGGACGTCGGGACGCAGGCCCTCGTGAACTGGACGAACCAGATGCTCGGCGCCTACGGCGCGACCCTGGAGCTCTCCCGACCCTCCTTCCAGGCCGAGGGCGACGACGCGGCCCTGCCGCGCCTCGTCGCCGAGCTCGAAGGCGGTCAGGTGGCCGTCCTCTTGGTCCACGGCGTGAACCCGGCGCACGACAACCCGCACGCCGAGGCGTTCCGCGCGGCGGCCAAGAAGGCGGGCCTCCTCGTCTCTTTGGCCGGCCTGCCCGACGAGACCACGGGCCTCGCCCACTGGACCGCGCCGGACAGCCACGCGCTCGAGTCCTGGGGCGACGCCGAGCCCGGGCTGGGCGTCCACTCGCTGCGCCAGCCCGCCATCGCGCCCCTCTACGACACCCGTCCGGCGGTGGAGACTTTGCTCGCCTGGTCCGGCAAGCCCGCCTCCGCGCACGACCACGTGCGCGCGCTGTGGCGCGCGGAGGTGTTCCCGAAGCAAAGCGAGCACAAGGACTTCGAGGCGTTCTGGGTGGACGCCCTGCGCCGCGGCGCGTTGGCGGTCTCCGCCGCCGGCCGCGGCGAAGGCCGTTTCGACGCCGGCGCGCTCTCGCGCCTGGGGGCGGCCCCGTCCGCGCCCGAGCCCGGCGCCTTCGAGCCGGTCCTCTACGCCTCGAACATGCTCTTCGACGGCCGGCAGGCCGGCAACCCCTGGCTCCAGGAGCTGCCCGACCCGGTGACGAAGGCGTGCTGGGGCAACTGGGCCTCCTTCGCGCCGGAGGACGCCGCTCGCTTGGGGCTCGTCGAGGGACGTCTCGTTCGGCTGCGCGCGGGCGCGCTGAGCGCCGTCTTGCCCGCCCACGTCCAGCCCGGGCAGGCTCCCGGCTGCGTCGCGGCGGCCTTGGGCTACGGCCGTCCGGCGGCGGGGCCGGTGGCGGCGAACTACCCCACCGAGAAGATGTTCCCCATCGACAAGGAGGCGGCCGGCGGTGCGGACGTCTACCCGTTCCTCGGCCGGACTTCGGCGGCCGTCGAGGTCCTGCCCGGGATGAGCCTCCTGGCCAAGACCCAGACCTACGACCACCTGGCCGACCCGTACACCAAGAAGCGCCGGGAGCACATCCGCGAGACGACGCTCCAGGAGCTCACCTCCGACCCCCGCGCGGGCAACCCGTCGGAGGAGCCCGGGGCCAGCCTGTGGCCCGGCCACGCCTATAAGGGCCGCAAGTGGGCGATGTCGGTGGACCTGTCGCTGTGCACCGGCTGCTCCGCCTGCGTGGTCGCCTGCCAGGCCGAGAACAACGTGCCCGTGGTCGGCAAGGCCGAGGTCCGCAAAGGCCGCGACATGGCCTGGATGCGTCTCGACCGCTACTACTCGGGGACGCCCGGGGAGGAGGCCGGCGAATCGGGGCAAGTCGAGACGGCCTTCCAGCCGATGCTCTGCCAGCATTGCGACAACGCCCCCTGCGAGACGGTCTGCCCCGTGCTCGCGACCGTCCATTCGAGCGAAGGGCTCAACATGCAGGTCTACAACCGCTGCGTGGGCACCCGCTACTGCGCCAACAACTGCCCCTACAAGGTGCGGCGCTTCAACTGGTTCGACTACGCGCACCAGGACCTCACGCAGAGCCTAGCCTTGAACCCCGACGTCACCGTGCGCACGCGCGGCGTCATGGAGAAGTGCTCGTTCTGCGTGCAGCGCATCTACTCCGCCTCGTCGGCGGCCAAGGCCGAGGGGCGCGTCCTCAAGGGCTCCGAGGTCCGGCCGGCGTGCGCGCAGAGCTGCCCCGCCTCGGCCATCGTCTTCGGGGACTTGAACGAGGCCGGCTCTCCCATCGAGGCGGCCGCGAAGGACCCCCGCTCGTACCGCGTTCTGGGCGAGCTGGGCGTCGGGCCGGCCGTCGGCTACAAGACGAAAGTCCGGAACAAGAAGGTCTGATATGAGCGCCACCGCCTCCGAGCTGCGCGAACCCTTGGTCGACGGGGACAAGAGCTACCGCGACGTCACCGCCGACGTCTGCCGCATCGCCGAGGGGACCCCGGCCCCGCTGTGGTACGGCGGCCTCGCCGTCTCGGCGACGGCGCTGGGCGTCGGCGCGGTGCTCGTCGTCCACCAGGTCTGGACCGGCATCGGCGCCTGGGGGCTCAACAAGACCGTCGGCTGGTCCTGGGACATCACGAACTTCGTGTTCTGGGTCGGCATCGGCCACGCCGGGACCCTCATCTCGGCCATCCTGTTCTTGTTCCGCCAGCGCTGGCGCACCTCCATCAACCGTTCGGCGGAGGCGATGACGCTGTTCGCGGTGATGTGCGCGGGCATCTTCCCGCTCATCCACATGGGCCGCCCCTGGCTGGCCTACTGGGTCATGCCCTATCCCAACCCGATGGGCCCGCTGTGGGTCAACTTCCGCTCGCCGCTCTTGTGGGACGTGTTCGCCATCAGCACGTACTTCACCATCTCCGCGGTGTTCTGGTACTTCGGCCTGGTGCCGGACCTGGCGACGATGCGCGACCGCGCGACGGGCCTGCGCAAGCGCGTCCTCTCGGCGGCGAGCCTGGGCTGGGACGGTTCGCACCGCACCTGGCAGCACTACGAGACGGTGTACCTGCTCCTGGCGGGCCTGGCGACGCCGCTGGTGTTCTCGGTCCACACCATCGTCTCCTTCGACTTCGCCACCTCGGTCATCCCGGGCTGGCACACGACCATCTTCCCGCCGTACTTCGTCTGCGGGGCCATCTTCTCCGGCTTCGCGATGGTGCTGACCTTGATGCTCGTCGCCCGCAAGGCGGTGCGCCTTGAGAACTACATCACGCTGCGGCACGTGGACGCGATGTGCAAGGTCATCCTGCTGACGTCGATGATCGTGGGGCTGGCCTACGGGACCGAGTTGTTCACGTCCTGGTACTCGGCCAACCCCTACGAGCAGTTCGCGTTCCTCAACCGCATGCGCGGGCCGTACAAGGCCTATTACTGGACGATGGTGTTCTGCAACGTCGTCGTCCCGCAGCTGTTCTGGTCGCAGCGCGTGCGGCGGACGGTGCCGGCGGTGTTCGTCATGTCCTTGCTCGTCAACGTCGGGATGTGGATGGAGCGCTTCGTCATCATCACGACGTCCTTGCACCGAGACTACCTGCCCTCGAGCTGGATCCTGTACCACCCGACCTACGTCGAGGTGGGGACCTTCGTCGGCAGCTTCGGCCTGTTCTTCACGATGTTCTTCCTCTTCTGCCGCTTCCTGCCGATGGTGGCGATCAGCGAGGTCAAAGGGGTGCTCGACTATGGCCGGCATTAGACTCCTCGTCGGAGGTTGGGACCGGCCCGAGGCCGCGCTCGGCGCGGCCCGCGCCGCGCGGGCCGCGGGGTTCAAGGTCCATGACGCCTACACGCCCTTCCCGGTGCACGGGATGGACGAGGCGCTGGGGCTCGGCCCTTCTTGGCTCGGCAAGGCCTGCCTGGCCTTCGCGCTCTTGGGCCTCACCGGCGCGCTGTCCTTCGAGTTCTGGGTCTCGGTCTTCGACTGGCCGATGAACGTCGGCGGCAAGCCCTTCGACGCGTCCCCGGCGCTGATCCCCGTCGCCTTCGAGCTGACCGTCCTGGCGGCCGGCCTGGGCACGGTGGCGACCTTCCTCGTTTTCCGCGGGCTCTCGCCGGTCCGCCTCCCCGAAGTGTCGGGCCAAGGCGTCACCGACGACCGCTTCGTGCTGGCCTTCGCGCTGGGGGGCAAGGACGACGCGCGCCTCAAAGCCTTCTTGGGCGAGCACGGCGCCCGCGACGTGCGCGAGCTGGAGGCCGGGCGATGAAGACCAAGCTTTGGTTAGCCGCCGCGGCCCTCCTCGCGGCCGCCCTCGTGGTCCTCGTCGCCAGCCGGCGCGACCTCGAAGAGCCGCACTGGCGCCTCTTCTCGGAGATGTCCACCTCCCCCGCGCCCCGCACCTACGATCCCAGCGCCCTGTTCCCCGACGGGCGCTCCTTCCGCACCCCCCCGCCCGGCACCGTCAGCCGGGCCGGGGCCGGCCCCTCGGCGGCGCCGGAGTCCTCGTTCGAGGCTCTGGCGCGCGGACGCCGGGTCTACGAGCAGAACTGCCGCCATTGCCACGGCGCGTCCGGCCGGGGCGATGGGCCGGTCGCCAAGGCCGTCCCGGCGTTCTCCTTCCCCGTCGCGACGAAGTCGGCGCTGGAGCTCCCGGACGCCGAGCTTTTCCGCATCGTCTCCCGGGGCCGCAACAACATGCCCGCCCACGCCCGCCGCTTGAGCGAGGCCGACCGCTGGAACGTGGTCCTGGCGCTGCGGGACCTGCAGCGCGCCGAGGTCGCGCGCACGGGCCCCGGCTTCGAGCTTCCGGAGGACCCGCGGCGGCTCTCCCTCGTCTCCTCGGACTACGGCCGCGAGGTCTTCGCTGAGAACTGCGCGCTCTGCCATGGGACCGACGGCCACGGCCAGAAAGCCGGCGTGCCGACCTTGAACAGCCCCGCGGTGCTCGCGGTCGCCGACGACGCCTATTACGCGGACATCATCCTGCACGGCCGCAAGGGGACGCAGATGCCGGCCTGGCAGGGGACGCTGACCCCGACGCAGCTGCGCAGCCTCATCGCCTATATGCGCACGTGGTCGCGCGGCGTGGACCGCTCGCTCGTGGCCTCATCCCGCGGCGAGCCGCGCCGCGGCGCGGCGCTGTTCCGCGGGCACTGCGCGGGTTGCCACGGCGTGCGCGCCGAGGGCGGCATCGGGGTCTCGCTCAACGCCCCGTCCTTCTTGGCCATCGCCTCGGACCAGTACCTGCGCGACACCATCCTCCACGGCCGTAAGCACACCGCGATGCCGGCGGCCTACGACTTCTCGGCCGGGGACGTCTCGGACCTCATCAGCTTCCTGCGCTCTTTGCATCCGCTCAAGAGCTCGTTTACGCAGGTCAAGGAGCTCCTGCCGGCGGCGTCCAAGGCGACCGGGGCGAAGCTTTTCGCGGCCCGCTGCGCGGGATGCCACGGCAAGGACGGGGAGGGGGGGATCGGCTCGGTGCTGGCCAGCGACTCCTTCCTCGCCCAGGCCGACGACCGCTTCCTTTATAGGGCCCTCGTGGAGGGGCGCCCCGGCACCGGGATGCCCGCCTGGCGGCAGCTCTCCTCGGCGGACGTCGCCGACCTCATCGCGCATCTGCGCGGCTGGCAGAAATCCCCGGCCGTGGCCGACTCCGGCGCGCGCCGGCGCGGCAACCCCGAGTTCGGCAAGATCCTCTACGACAAGGGCTGCGTGTCCTGCCACGGCTCGGAGGGCCAGGGCGGGGTGGGCGGCCAGCTCGCCAACGCGGTCTTCCTCGACGCGGCCTCCGACCAGTTCCTCTGGCGGACCGTCGCCTACGGCAAGCAGGGCTCGGCGATGCGCGGCTTCCTCAAGGGCCTGCCGTCCGAGTCGCTGATGCCGATGGAGGAGTCCGACATCGAGCACGTCGTCGCCTATCTGCGCTCGCTCGGCGCGCGGCCGCGCGTCGAGCCGCTCAAGCGCTCCTTCGCGGGAGCCTCTGCGGCGGTCGGACGCCTGGTCTTCGAGAGCAAGGGGGCCTGCGCGAAATGCCACGGGGCCGAGGGCGAGGGGGCCAGCGGGCCGTCGCTGACGACGCAGGGCTTCCTGCGGGCCGCCTCCGACGGCTTCATCGCGGGCTCGGTCGTGCTGGGCCGCGAAGGGACGGAGATGCGCTCCTTCCACAAGGGCGGCAACGTCGACCTGACCACCCAGGACGTCAAGGACGTCACGGTCTACCTGCGCGGCTTCGAGGACTCCCCGACCGCCCGGCGCCGGCGCGTCGAGCGCAGCCCGGACGCGGCGGCCCAGGGACGCGCGCTGTATGCGCAGAACTGCGCCGCCTGCCACGGCGTCGACGGCAAGGGGGTCAAGGACGCGCGCGGCGGCTACGCCCCGTCTCTCAACAACCCCGAGTTCCTGGCCGCGGCCGACGACGGCTTCCTGCAGGCGACCATCGCCATCGGACGGCCGAACACCGGGATGAGGCCGTTCTCGAAGTCCGCGGGCGGCGTCGCCGAGCTCTCGGCCGCCGACATCCGCCGCATCGTCGCCTATATCCGCTCCTGGGAGGGCGCGAAATGAACCGAGGACTCCTCGACGGTCGCGCCCGCGGGGTCCTCGCGGCGCTGGCGGCGGCGGGGGCGGCGGCGTTCCTCTTCGGGACGCAGGCCGCTCCGGCCCGGACCTGGGGCGCGCTCCTCATCGCGGCGGCCTTCACGGTGGGCCTGGCCGCGGGGGCGCTGGCCCTGTGGGCGATGCTCAACGCCGCCGCGGCCGGCTGGCACGTCGCGCTGCGCCGGGTGCCGGAGGCGATGGCGGGGACCTTGCCGGTGGGAGCGGGGCTCATCGGCCTCGTCGTCCTCGGCGCGCACCACATCTACCATTGGAGCCATGAGGAGGCCGTCCTGCACGACGCGGTCCTCCAGGCCAAGGCGCCGTGGCTCAACGTCACGGGCTTCGCGCTGCGCGCGGCGGCGTACTTGGGGCTCTGGTACGGCGGCTACGTCCTCCTGCGGCGCCTCTCGCGCGTCCAAGACGAAGGGGCGCCGGGCGACCCGGTCGCCGCGGCCCGCACGTCCCGAGGGGTGTCCGCCGTGTTCTTGGCCCTCTTCGGCGTGAGCTTCAGCTTCGCCAGCGTCGACTGGCTCATGTCGGTGGAGCCGCACTGGTTCAGCACGATGTTCCCGTGGTACCAGTTCGCGGGGGCGCTCTTAAGCGCCTTGGCCGCGGGGGCCATCCTCATCGTCGTCCTGCGCCGCCGCGGGGTCCTGCCCGAGGTCGGGCCGGCCCATCTGCACGATTGGGGGAAGCTCTTGTTCGCGATGAGCTCTTTCTGGGCGTACCTGTGGTTCTGCCAGTACCTCCTCATCTGGTACTCGAACATCCCCGAGGAGACGGCCTTCTTCGCGTCGCGCGGCGGAGGGTGGGCCGTCCTGATGGCCGCGGCGGTGGGGCTCAACTTCGTGCTGCCGTTCATCCTCCTGCTGCCGGCCGCCGCCAAACGGAGCGAGGGGCGCCTGGTGGCCGCCGCCGTGGTCGTCTTGTTCGGGCGGGGGGCGGACCTCTGCGTGACGGTGATGCCGGCCGTCGCTCGGCACGCCCATGGCGTCGGCGGGACGGAGCCCCTGGTGCTCCTGGGGGCGCTGTCATTGTTCGTCCTGGCCTTCGACCGGGTGTTCCGGTCGGCACCCGTCATGCCGAAGAGAGACCCCTATCTGGCGGAATCGTTGCATCTCGGATAATTACGGACCCGAGGCGACCATGAAAACCGTCCAGACGCGGACAAAGACGGCTCCCAGCTGTGTTTCCTGCTCCAAACAGGGGCGCGGGGCGTTCTGCGGCCTTTCGACGGACGCATTGACCGGCCTCGACCGTGCCAAATCCTTCGGGACCTACCCGCGCGGCCAGATCCTCTTCCAGGCCGGCAGCCGGGCGACCGGCGTGCACTGCCTTTCCTCAGGAATCGTCAAGCTCTACCGCGTCGGCGCCGGCGGCAAGGAGCAGATCCTTCGCCTGGCCGGGCCCGGCGACCTCTTGGGCCACCGCGCCGTCTTGGGCGAGCGCCTCCACGACCACGACGCCGAGGCGATGACCGACGTCGAGGTCTGCTACCTCCCGGCCGACACGTTGGCCCCCCTGATGGCCGCCGCCTCGCCGCTGGTGCGTTCCTTGGTGCGCAAGCTCGTCGAAGAGGCCGCGGAGGTGGAGGGCCGCCTCGTCGAGCGCTCGCAGCTGCGCGCGGAGGTCCGCCTGACCGCCTTCCTGCTCCACCTGGCCGGCAAGGGCGACGGGCCGGCGCGCTTCGAGCTGCCGCTCTCGCGCCAGGAGCTCGCCGACTACCTGGGCGCGGCGCCCGAGACCGTCATCCGGGCCCTGGCCCACCTCTCGAAGAAGCGGCTCATCAAGCTCGAGGGCCGCTTCGTCGAGGTGCTGGACCGCGTGCGCCTCACCTCCGCCGCCGAACAGCCCGCCGACTGACCGCGGTCAGCCCTCCGGCTGACCGCCTCGCTGGCCGCCCCCCGGGCGCACCCCTATACTGGGGGGAGGCCCCCATGGCACGCGACCCCTATCTCCGCCTCGTCGTCCGCCGCCGCACCGCCGCGGGCCTCGCCGCCGTCGCGGCCTTCGTCCTCCTCGCGCTCCACGCGGACCCGCTCTCCACCGAGCAGCTGACGATGACGACCTACTATCCGGCGCCCTACGGCGTGTATAAGACGATGCGCGTCACCGACGACGCGCACCTGGCGTACACGACCGGGAACGTCGGCATCGGGACCTTGACCCCCTCGGGGAAGCTGCACGTGAGCGGCACGGGCAACGTCATCCTCAACACCTCGGGCAACCTCGGCGTGGGGACCAACACGCCCCAGGCCAAGGTCCACTTCGCCGGGACCGGCGGCAACATGCTCTTCGACGGGACCAACGGCATCGTCGCCATCGGCACGCTCGACACGAGCTCCGTCTACGCCACCGGCATCAAGCTGGCGCTGACGAACCTCCACGTGCAGGGCAACGAGAACGGCGCCTGGCTCAGGGTCGGCGACGCCTGGGGCCAGAACGGGGTCTATTCCGAGTCCGGGAACCTCGTGCTGGGCTCGGGCACCGGCATCACGAGCCTCGGCAACAACAACGACGGCCAGTTCATGGGCCAGATGTGCCGCTCGGTCTATTACGCCGTCGGCGGCGAGACCTACTGCCCCAACGGGGGCCGCGGCTGGACCATCGTGGGCTACGGCTCGGCCGCGGGCGTCATCGAGGGCGGGGCCGTCCCCGGCTCCGGCTACATGCACTGCTGCAAGGTCGAGACCCCTTGACCGACGCGGCGGAGCTTGAGTTCGACGGGGCGCTCTTCCACCCCGACGCGGTCCTGGCCGCGGCCCATGCGCTGGCCCGCCGCCTGCGGGTGAGCCTCAAGCCCGACGGCCGCGGGGGCACGCTCGCCCGGGTCTCTCCGCCGGAGGGCGCCGACGCGCTCCTCGACGAGGCGGCGGCGCAGGAGCTCCGGCGCCGCATCGCCGTCGAGACCCGTCCGCTGCGGGAGTACATCGTCACCCAGTCGCTCTTGTCGGCCGGCGGCGAGCGCACCGGCGCTCCCGCCGCGTCCTCCCCGGCGCTCAGCCCCGAGGAGGAGGCCGAGGTGGACCGCCTCATCGCCGAAGCGGAGAAGGAGATCGCGGAGAAGGTCTCGCGGTTCGAGGCGGCCGGCGAGCCGGAGCCTACCTGGGAGGAACGCGCGCGTGCCGCTGACGGACCTGCTGAGAACCCCGCTCCCTGACTACGTCGGGCCCTGTTATTTCCGCCGTCTCGGCGAGGACTGGCTCCTCACCAACGACTGGGGCCGCCACGCGCGCCTGAGCCCGGAGGCCTTCGCGGGGTTCTTCGGCGGCGCGCCGGACCGCGGGGCGCCCTGGTGGGCGGACCTGCGCGAGAAGGGCTTCCTGCGCGACCATCTGGACTTCCCCGCGCTGGCCTCGCGGTTCGCGCGCGCGAACTCATTCTTGTGGAGCGGCCCGCGCCTCCACATCGCGGTGCTCACCTCGCGCTGCAACCACGCCTGCGCCTATTGCCAGGCGGGCTCTTCGCTGGGCGCCGGAGCCGGCGGGGACATGAGCCTCGACACCGCGCGCCGCGTCGTCGAGTTCGCCTTCGCGAGCCCCGCCCCGGAGCTGACCTTGGAGTTCCAGGGCGGCGAGCCGCTCCTGAACTGGGACGCGCTCGAGGTGATGGTCCGCTTCGGGCGCGAGTTCTCGAAGACCGCGGGGCGCCCGCTGCGCCTGGCGCTGGTCTCGAACCTGAGCCTCTTAGACGACGCGCGCCTGGCATTCTTGATGGAGCACAAGGTGAGCCTGTGCACCTCGCTCGACGGGCCGGCGGACCTCCATGACCGCAACCGCCCCTACTCCGGCGGCAGCTCGCACGCGGCCGTCGAGCGGTGGCTCAAGGCGGCGGCCGAGCGCTACCCGGACTCCCCGGCCAAGCGCCATCCGCAGCCCAACGCCCTCCTGACCGTCACGCGCGCCTCCCTGGAGCGGGCCGAGGACATCGTCGACGAGTACGCGCGCCTGGGGCTCACGAGCCTGTTCTCCCGGCCCCTGACGCCCATCGGCGCCGCGCGCCGGAGCTGGAAGGCGGTCGGCTACACGGTCGACGAGTATCTGGCCTTCTACCGGCGCCTCTTGGAGCGCGTCCTCGAGCTCAACCGTCGGGGCGTGCCGATGCGCGAGCGCGGGGCCGGCATCCTGCTCGCGAAGATCCTCCGCGGCGCGGACCCCGGCTTCACCGACCTGCGCTCCCCGTGCGGCGCCGCCGTCGGCCAGCTGGCCTACAACCACGACGGGGACGTCTACACCTGCGACGAGGGCCGGATGCTCGCGGAGGAAGGGGACCGCCTGTTCCGCCTGGGCAACGTCCATGAGACCCCCTACGTCGAGGCGGTGCGCCATCCGACGGCCAAGGCCTGCCAGGTCGCCTCGCACCTCGAGGACCAGCCGCTGTGCTCGAAGTGCGCCTACCGCCCTTTCTGCGGCGTCTGCCCGGCCATCAACTACGCCGCGCAGGACACGGTCTGGGGGCGCATGGGCACGAGCGACCGCTGCGCGGTCTATCAGGGCGTCTTCGACCACCTCTTCGAACGCCTCCGGGAGCCCGAGACCGCCAAGGTCTTCGAGGCCTGGGCGGATATGAGCGCCGGCTGCGGCCCGGACTGCGCCGACGCGCTGGAGGCCGGATGAAGACCTGGATGCTCGCCGCCCTGCTCGCCGCGCCCGCGCTCGCCGCGGAGGCCCCGGGCACGCCGCAGAAGGGGCTGCCGCTGCAGCGCAAGGCCGACTGCCTGAACGCCGCCACCTTCGACTCCTTCCTCAACGCCGGCGCGGACTCCTGGGGCGTGGAGGAGGCGAAGGCCAAGCAGGCGGTGGACCTCCTCGAGGCGGCCGTGCAGTGCAAGGCGTGGACCTCCGGCACCGAGGAGCCCTGCCGCCAGCTCGGCATGGTGCCCAAGTTCCCCGCGGGCAAGCTCCTCGAGGCGAACTGCCGCTCGGAGCACCACCTGCTGGCGTTCTACGACGCGCTCGCGCGCAAGGACGCCCCCGCCTCCCAGCGCGCGTGCGTGCGCTGGTACGAGCTCAACAAAGGACAGATGCTCGAGAAGGCCAAGGGGGAGGAGGTCTGCGCCCGGCTGACGGCGCTGACCGCCTCCGAGCCCGCCACGGCCTGCAAGCGCCTCGGCTCCGAGCTGGGCGACCAGGCGGTCGAGCCCGTCTGCGCGGCGGTCTGGACGCCGAGCGCCAAGGCCTGCGCGCGGGCGGAAGGGCTCCCCTTCGAGAAGCGCCGCTGCGACGACTACGCGAAGGTCCGGGCCGCCCTCGTCTCGCGCAAGGCGGAAGACTGCCCGAAGAGCGCCCGCATGCAGGGCTTGTGCCGCGCGATGCTCGACAAGGACCCCGTCCCAGCCTGCGACGCGCCGAGGAAGGCCTGGCAGGAGCTCTTGTGCGCGGGGCGCTTCCAAGAGCGCTGAGGTGATCGCGCAGGCCAACACGCTCGACGTCTTCCTGAGCGACCGCTGCAACATGGCCTGCCGGAACTGCTGCGTGGCCTTAAACGAGGGGCCGGCGCACCGGCTGGCGTGGGAGCCGCTGCGGGCGGCGCTCGACCTGTTCCTCGACCGCGTGCTGGCCCCGGGGGAGAAGACGGTCCTGTTCGCCGGCGGGGAGCCTCTGCTCTATCCGGAGCTGCTCCTGCAGGCCGCGGGGCACCTCCGGCTGCGGCGGGCCGCGGGAGGGCCCCCGGTCGCCGCGCTGGTCTACACCAACGGCACCTTGCTCACCGCCGAGCTGTTCGGGCGCCTGCGGGACGCCGGGGTGCAGGTCACGGTGAGCCTCGACGGAGGCCCCCGTACGAACGACCGCTACCGCCGCTTCGCCTCGCCGTCGCGCGGCTCGGCGTACGAGGCCGTCTGGGGCCGCATCCGGGGGCTGCCGCGCCGCGGCTTGGGGCTCAACGTCGTGCTCCGGCCCGACGGCCTCGAGCACCTGCTCGGCGAGGTCCGCGCGTTCCACGAGGAGGGATTTAAGTCCATCGACCTCTGGGTGGACTATTTCTCGTCCTGGGACGAGGCGGGCCTCGGCGCGCTGGCGCGCTTCTTCGCGGGGCTCAAGGACTATTACGCCGCTCGGACCGCCGACGCCATCCCCTTCGACATCCCGATGCTCCGCCACGCCGTCTTGAACGCCCGGGCCCGCGCCGGCGGCCGGGCCTGGTGGGAGGAGTGCGGCAAGCTGGTGCTCGGCGCCGACGGCGCCTTCTACGCCTGCGAGGGCAGCCTGGCGGTCCCGTACGGACGCGCCGCGGACCAACGCATCGGCGAGCCGGCCTCCGGAGTGGACTGGGGGAAGCGTCAGGCGTATCTGGAGCGGGCCGGCGCC
>SCTT01000543.1 GCA_004322435.1 bacterium | reverse complement strand
GTCGTGACGCCGTTCTGCTCCTGCTCGGCGGTTCCGCTCTTCATCGGGTTCATGGAGGCCGGGGTGCCCCTCGGGGTCACGTTCTCGTTCTTGGTTTCCTCGCCGATGGTCAACGAGGTGGCGCTCGTCCTTCTCTGGGGCCTCTTCGGCTGGAAGGTCGCCTTGCTCTACGTCTGCTCCGGCCTCGCGGTGGCGGTGGTCTCGGGCGTCGTGGTCGGACGGCTCGGGATGGAGCGCTACGTCGAGGATTACGTGTTTAAGGTGAAGGTGGGGGTGGCCCTGTCCGAGGTCCCGGCGTTCTCCGAACGCCTCAGCCGGGCCCGGGAGTACACGGCCGACCTGCTGCGCGGGATCTGGCCCTACGTGCTGGCCGGCGTTGGCGTCGGCGGGTTCATCCATGGGTTCGTCCCGGAGGATTTCTTGGCCCGGCACGCGGGCAAGGACAACCCCTGGGCCGTCCCGCTGTCGGTCCTCATCGGCGTGCCGCTCTACAGCAACGCGGCGGGCGTCATCCCCGTGGTGCAGGCCCTGATGGGCAAGGGTCTGCCGACGGGGACCGTGCTGGCCTTCATGATGTCGGTGACGGCGCTGTCCTTGCCGGAGGCGATGATTCTGCGCAAGGTCCTCAAGCCCCGGCTCCTGGCGGCGTTCTTCGGCGTGGTGGCCTGCGCCATCGTTGCCGTGGGCTACCTCTTCAACGCCGTCCTTTAGTCCCGCAGCAGGAAGTCCGACCCGTCGGCCCGCCGCAGCGCGGGCGTCTGCTCGCGGTTCTGGCGCCGCGCCTCGTCTTGCACCTTGGGTGCGAGGTAGTCGTAGAGGCCCGAGGCCGTCACCCGGCCCTTCCCGTCCTTGGCGGCCCCGTCGAGGCCCTTGAGCAGGTAGTGGGTAAAGAGGCCGTGCCCCGACTCCTCGAGCGTGGCCGTGATCTGGTCGCCGGCCGCAGCGGCGAGGACGGTGACGGCCGCGGGCGGCGGCTCGGCCGCCTCGGTCGTCACGACGAGGGGGCGCGCGCCCTTGGCGAGCACCGAGCGCCCGCCGGCCCCCGAGAAGCAGGCGTCGAGCGCGACGAGGACTTCCTTCGCCCCCGCGGCGGAGAGGCTCCGATAGAGCTCCTTGACGGGATAGGCGGTGTCGGCGAGGTAGTTGGGGTCCCCGTCGAAGGGGACGAGGAAGGCCTCGCCGGTGCGCGGGTCGGGGGCCCCGTGGCCCGAGAAGTAAAAGAACACGCGGCTCCCCGGGCGGACGTTGTTCGGCAGCCAGGTCTCGACGTACTTCTTAAGGCCGGTCCGCGTCGCGCGCATCCCCGTGAGGCGGATGAGGTTCCTCTGCGGGACCCCGAGGGCCAAGAGGTGGGCGGCCACGGCCTCGGCGTCGGCCTCGGCGTACTGGGCCTCGGGCAGGTCGGAATACTTCGCGACGCCGACGACGATGGCGACGTCCTGCGGGCGCTCGGATTCTTTATAAGAGGGGTTGAGCGTCTCGCGGCGCGGCGCCGCCGGGGCCTCCACAACGGCGGCGGGCTTGCCCGGCCCCGCCTTCTGCGCGAAGGCTTCGAGGGCGGCCGAGCCGCGCAGCTGGCGTTCGAGCTCCGCGGCCACCTCGCCGCTGACGCGCGCGACGGTCGGCCCCGCGCTGAACCCGCTCATCCGGGCCTCCTTGCGGGTCTCGAGCGTCTCGAGGGTCTTCCCCTGGCGGTCGAGGAACAGGGTCTTCGCGCTGATTGAGAAGGTCCGGCCCGCCGTCACGAAGCGGTCCACCACCGCGACCAGGTCGGCCCCGGCCTGGGCGGCGTCGGCGGGCTGCTCGACCCGGATGACGGCCTTGAAGTTGGCCTTGTAGAAGCGGAAGCTCTCCTCGACCAGGGCGTCCATGTCGAAGCCGCCCCCCCACGCGGCGCCCTGCTGGCCGAAGCGCACCGCGTCCTTGGTGTTCTCCGAGACGATGAGCGCCAGCGTCAGGCCGGGGAAGGCCGGGGGGCGTTTGTCGAAGGCGAGCCCGGCCAGGGGGTCGCTGCGCACGGGCGCCTGGGGGATGGCGCACCCCGCGAGAACGGCCGCCAGCGCGGTCGAGAGGAGAAGGCGCATCCGAGCCTCAGCCGACCGTCTTGGCCCAGGCCCGGACGGCCTCGAACTGCGACTCGCCGTGCAGGCCGCCCTCGCGCACGACCGCGTCCCAGGTGCCCGAGCCCAGGTAGCCGTGGTCCTTTAAGGGGTAGAGCGAGCCTTCGAGGCCCGCGTCCGTGCGCACCCAGCGCCGGAAGGTCGGCACCGTGAAGTCCGAGACCATCATCGTGCGGCGCGTGACGTCCTCGGGCAGGATGGCGTCGCGCTCGGCCTTCGGCAGCGCGTCGAAGAGCTCGGCGCTGGCGACGTAGTAGGCGTCGACCTTCACGCCCTCCTTGTCGAGGAGCGGCAGGACGTCCCGCGCGAACACCGTGCCCGACGCGCAGCCCTGCAGGACGACCGCGGCCTTGGCGCCGGTCTTGCGCAGGGCGTACACGCCCTTCGCGGCGGCCTCGGGGCCGGGGATCTTGAGCGCCGGCCGGTCGACGAGGGCCACTGCCGGGCGGGTCACAAACGGCGCGAGCACCGCCGGGCGGGCGCGCAGGCCGGCCGCCATCAGCGGCCAAAGCTCGCGCGGGTCCCAGGGGGTCAGGGTGATGAGCGTCCCGTCGGCGAAGTTCCCCTGCAAGAGCTGCAAGGACTGCGGGTCGGCGTGGGTCGGGCCGTCCTCGCCCGTCATCGAACCCGCGTGGGCGTTGATCATCACCCAGGTGCGGTACGGGCGCTTCTCGACGTGGAGCGAGTAGGCCTGCTGGCCGATGCAGTGCAGGCGCGCCGGGATGTGCTCGAGCGCGGCGATGAAGGCCGAGTAGGAGCTCGACACGCCGATGTGGGCGCCCAAGGACGACAGGCCGGCCATCACGCAGCCCATCCCGTCCTCGCAGATGCCGCCGATGTTGAGGAGCCGCGCATCGGGGTTGAGCGTCATGTGGTAGTGGCCGGTCGGGAAGCCCTTCGCGAGCGTCGCAAGGCTCGTCGACTCGGCCAGGTCCGCCGCGGCCCCGATGAAGGCGCCCTTGGTGAGCTTGTTTAAGTGCCCCAGCGTCTCGCCGAGCGCGGCGCGCGTCGAGACGGCCTTGCCGACCTCGAAGCGCACCGGCTCCGGCGGGGACGCCGGGTCGAGCGCGGCGGGGACGAGGTTGTCGAGGCGCGGGCCGTTCGGGCGAGGCCGCCGGTCGGCGGCCTTGAGGCGGCCCGCCGCGCGGCGCAGGCGCCCGGCGGCCCAGCGCGCCAGCTCCGGCTTGGCCTCGAGGGCCGCGCGCACCGCGAGCAAGGTGTCCCAGTAGGCCTTCTCGACGCTGACGAGGTCCTTGCCGGGCGTCAGGCGCGGGAGCGGGCCGTAGAGCTCCTCGAAGGGCTTGACCGAGTCGTAGTAGGCCGGCGAGCACATCCCGTGGCCGGCGCCGTGCGACTTCTTGCCCTCGACGCCGTAGCGCCAGCCCTTGACCGTCTTGTAGACGACCGCGGTGGGCACGCCGTCCTTGCGGGCGAGCGCGGCCTTGACGCCCGCGTGGGTGTGGGCGACGTCGTGGCCGTTCGAGACGAACAGGACGCTGAAGTCGTGCACGCGCAAGAGCTCGAGCGGGTTCCACTGGACGTAGTCGCCGGGCTTCTCGCCCTCCGGGCAGACGCGGTCCGAGTCGATGGAGGCCTGGTTCCAGTCGACGTGGACGATCAGGCGCTCGAGGCCCGCGGTGGCGGCGGTGGCCATGGCCTCGGCGACGCGGCCGGGCGTCATGCCGCCCTCGCCCTCGATGACGTGGACGACGGGGCCGTCGGGGCCGAAGGCGTCGGCGGCCGCGACCGCGTAACCGACCGCGCCGCCGAAGCCCACGCCCGAGGCGCCGGTGGCGAACGGGACGAACGGGGTCGACGGGGCGGGGTGGCCGTCCAAGGCCTTCGAGCCGAACTGCTTGAAAAGCGGGGTGGGCTGGGTCGGGTTGCGGCGGAAGCCCAGCAGGTCTTCCAGGCGCAGGCGCTTCTTGACGTCCGAGGGGAGCAAGGACGGGTCGCCGATGCGCGCCAGCTCGTCGCGCAGCGCCCACATCGCGTAGAGGCCCATCGCCTTGTGGCCGGCGGCGTAGACGATGGCGTCGGCGCGGGCCGCCCAGGGGTCGGCCATGTCGTAGTCCATCGCGTCGAAGAGCAGGGCGGCGACGGTCTTGCCCGAGGAGATGCTGCCGCCCGGGTGGCCCGAGGAGGCGAAGTTGTAGAGCGTCGCGCAGAGCGAACGGTAGACCGCGTCCAAGGCCTCGAACATCTCGAGGTCCTGGACGTCCCCGCGCTGCACGCGCGCGAAGGTCCCCTTGCGGGGGCGCATCCGGAAGCGGAAGGGGTCGGCGACGGCGGTCTGGGGGTTCATAGGAATGCTCTCTCGGGGTCGATGACGTCGCGCAGCAGCTCGAGTTCCGTCTCGGTCGGCTCGGGGAGCCTGCCGACGTCCGAGAGGGAATCATACCGGAATCCGGTCTCGGCGGCCACGGCCGCGGCGGTCACGCCGGGCTGGAGCGCGATGAGGCGCGCCCGGCGGGTCTTTTCGGGGAAGTCGAAGAGGGCCAGGTCGGTCAAGAGGCGCCACGGCCCGGTGCCGGGGGGGAGCCCCGCGCGCTCGCGCGCGCCGGGGCCGGTCAGGTAGCCGGGCGTCGTGACGAAGTCCACCTTCTCGACGAAGCGCTTCTTCTCGTGACGCATCAGGATGATGGTCCGCCAGCACAGCGAGCCCACGTCGTTTCCGCCGCCGGAGCCCGGCAGGCGCACCTTGGGCCGGTCGTGGGGGCCGATGACGGTGGTGTTCAAGTTCCCGTAGGGGTCCACCTGCGCCCCGCCCAAGAACCCGTCGCCGACGAGGCCGCGCTGGGCGGTCTCCATGATGCCGGAGAGGCCCTCGGCGGCCCAGGCGCGGTCGAACGTGCGCGCCTCGCCGACCCCGAGCGGGAGCTTGTCCAAGGGCGAGCCGATGCCGCCGAATTCGAAGACGCAGACGAGCTCGGGGGCGCAGGTGCGCTTGGCCAGCGCCGCGGCCAGCATCGGCAGGCCGGTGCCGATAAAGACCAGGTTGCGCCCCGCCATCAGGCGCGCGGCGGAGACGACCAGGAGCTCGGCCGAGCTCGCGGCGACGGCGGTCATGGCCTGAGCCCCTCGAGCCGGTCGCGGCCGACCCGTTTGCGGTAGGCGGCGTGGTCCGGGACGCCGCTGACCCACTTGTCGAGGTACGCCTTCGTGCCCGCCTCGTCGGCGATGGCGCCCAGCCAGTCGCGGATGGCCGCCTCGTCGCGCTTGTAGAGCCCGCAGGTCTCGCCGGGATGCGCGCCGAAGGGCGCGTGGACCACCGCGTCGACCTCGTAGAACGGGATGATGGTGCGCTCCGGCGCGCGCCGGATGACCTCCTCGCCGACGATCTCCTCGGCGGTGACGATGACGCGCTTGGACGCGCGCGCCAGCTCGGCGGCGAAGCCCGTGATGCCGTCGATCTGGCAGTTGCCGTTGACGTCGGCGCGGTGCACGTGGATGACCGCGCAGTCGGGGTGGAGCGCGGGCAAGAGCGCCACCTGGATGCCCGTGTAGGGGTCGCGCATCGTCGAGATGCCCGACGACTTCAAAGTGTCCGAGCCCAGCATCGAGCGCGCGGGCAGGAAGGGCACCCCCATCGCGGCGGCCTTGAGGCGCCAAGCCAGCGCGCCGTTCGACCATTCGCGCACCTGCACGCCGTCCTTCTCGACGGCCCGGCGCAGCACCGGCGAGAGGCCGTAGGCCTCGTAGCCGACGTAAGTGAGGTCGAGCGCGGAGACGAGTTTGGCCGCGAGCAGGAAGTCCACGTCCATCAGGCCCTGCCCCAGGACCCGCAGGCGGCGCTTGCGCTGACGGATGAGCTCCCGCACCACCGAGAGCGGGCAGCGCACGGTCCCGTAGAGCTCGAAGCCCACGTAGTCGCCGTCCTT
>SCTT01000542.1 GCA_004322435.1 bacterium | reverse complement strand
CGTCGCCGTCCTTGGACGCGTAGAAGTCGAGGTCCAGCTTGTCCTTCGAGTTCAAGCTCTTGAAGTCCGCGCAGGCGAAGAAGCGGTTGTCGCCCAGGTGGACGACGCGCTTCTTGTGCACCCCGACCAGCTCGAGCGTCCAGTCCTTGCCGAGCTTGTCGTCGTGCACCTTGAGGCCTTCGGGAGACCGGGCGACGAAGTCCTCGACGGCCTTGGTGTACTCCTGGGTCATCTGCTTGGTCCAGTGCTTCGAGCCCACCGGATGCTCGTGCCCGGCCGGATGTTCCTTGCCCTTGGGGTGCTCCCCGCCGGCGGCCTTGGGTGCCGGATGCTCGGCCCCCGTGGGGTGCTCCTTGGGATGCTCGGCGGCCAGGGCCGACGAGGCGAACGCTACGGCCACGGCGAACGCGACGGTCTTCAACATGTCTCCCTCCGATTAGCGGCGTGCGGCGAACGATAGCAACGGAGGCCGGCCGGGGCGGGAGCCGCCGAGCTCCCGCCCCGCCGGCCGAAGCGTCAACGAGCCGCGCTCGCGGGCATCTCGAGTTCGGCGCCGAGGTTCTTGCCGATGCGCTGGATGAAGTTCCCGGCGGCGGCGACGAAGGCCAATTCGGCGACCTCCTTGGGCGAGAAGTGCCCCTTGAGGGCGTCGATGGCCGCGTCCGAGGCGGCGACCTGCTTGGTCGTCTCGTAGGCGAAGCGGATGACGGCCCGCTCGGCCTCGACGAACTCGGGGCTGGCGAAGCCTTCCGGGCCCAGGCGGTCAATCTGTCCGTCGGTCAGGCCGGCCGCCTTGCCCATCGGGACGTGGTGTCCCTGGCAGTAGGAGCAGCCGTTGGCCCGGGCGACGGTCAGGTAGGCGATCTCCCGGATGCGGGGGGAGAGGGAGAGCTTGCCGAAGTATGTATCGAGCAGCGCCCCCATCGCCTGGGTGGCCGGCCCGGAATGCCCGAGCAGCTTGACGACGTTAGGGACCAGCCCGAAGCCCTTCTTGAGCTGCTTGTAGACGGGGGTCGCCTCAGGGGCCTCGCTTCCTTCGTGGGCGTAGGGAATCTTGGGCATCATCCTCTCCTTGTCACGGCGTCCTTCTGTAGGTATGTCATTCGGAGCAAGAATTCGTTACAGCTAGGAATAGAGCTCCTTGAGTCTTTGCGGGGGGACCCCGGCTTTGAACATGGCTATAAGGGCCGCGTTTCGCAGCGCATTGATAATCGGGCCGTTTTTCTCATAACGGCGCGTCGACGTTGCCACCGGTGAGCCGAGGATGCGGAGCGGGCGACGGTTCGTAAGAAGCGGGAGGAGGAAATATTCCTCCATGAGGGGCACCGGCGGAAACCCGCCTACGGCGAAATAATCTCCGCGAAGGCAAGCAACGGCCTGGTCCCCATGCGGAACGCCCGTGAAGCGCGCGCGCCAGTTTCCCAGAGCGGCGATGAGGTGAAAAACGGGGGCCGAGGAATCGAACCCCAAGGAGAAGGCGGTCGCTCCTGGGGGGGTGGGCGAAGACCAGGCGCGGAGGAGAGCCTCGAACCAGTCTTCTGGCAGCGTGGTGTCGGCATGAAGGAAGAGGAGGAGGTCTCCCCTGGCCGCCAGGGCGCCGGCGTGCATCTGGACGGCCCTTCCGCGGTCCGATTCGACGACCCGGTCGGCGCAGCACCGGGCGGCGCCCAGGGTCCCGTCCCGGCTGCCTCCGTCCGCGACCACGACTTCCAGGGCGCCGACTGGCGCGCTCTTGCGAAGCCGGGTGACGGCGGCCGCGATGCCGGCGGCCTCTTCGAAGGTCGGGATGACGACCGAAATCCGTTTCATCCGCCCTCCTTCAGCAGCAGTTCTCTCCCGACGCGCAGCAAGGCTCGCCCGGGGCCTCGGAGCGAGCCGGTTCCCCCGAGACCCAGAAGCTCCCCGCGTAGGGGGGCGCCGACAGCTTGGCGGCGGTGTCCGTGCAAACTTCGACGGGCTCGTAGCGCGGGAAGAGGTGGCCCTCTTCGTCGATGACCGCCTTGTGCGGCCCCAGGTAGAGCGCCGTCTGGCCGACGAAGCGGCAGCCGGCCTTCTTCTCGAACTTATAGCCGCGCACGGTCAGGGAGTAG
>SCTT01000541.1 GCA_004322435.1 bacterium | reverse complement strand
CCTACGGCGATATTAGCAATTTAAGGCCGCGGCAAGGCCTTGGCGGCCGTAGTCAGCGGCGGGCGGTCAGCTTGCGCTCGTGCGACTCGATGATGAGACGATAGCGCGGGATGTCGCGGACCGAGGCCAGCTCGGGGTCGGTCTTGGACTGGATGAGGGTCTTGCGGACCTGGCTGATGGTCCCGGCGGTGTCGAGAGCGCGGTTCAGGGCCGAGAGCGCCTCGCCGGGGTGTCCCCCCGCCGCGAGGCACAGGGCCATCTCGTAGTGCGCCTGAGAGTTCTCGGGCAAGGTCTCGATGGCGCGGGTCAGGACGCGCGCGCCTTCGCCGGCCAGGCCCATCTGGCGGTAGGCCGAGCCCAGCCGCTCGAGGGTCATGGAGCGCAGCACGGCGTCCATCGTCCCCTTGGGGCCGTCGGCGGTGAGCGCGGCCTGGTAGTCGGTGACGGCCTGGCGGTAGTCCCCCGCCTCGAACGCGCGGTGGCCGTCGTCGATGCGCTGCAGGACCACCGGGTCGGTCACGGGCGCGTCCATCGAAGAGGGGCGGCTGTTGCGCGAGCTCGGGACGTCGCGGACGGCGTCGCGGAGGTCGTCGCGCTCGCCCATCGCCCGGATGCGCTCCAGCGCGACGCTCTCGCTGATGGCGCCGCGGTGGACCGCGTCGTAGGTGTCCATGATGGTCTGGCTCTTCGCCATCCCCATGAGCCCCGAGAACATCGGGTCCTGCCGGACCATGCGCGCCAGCTGCGGGTACATGTTGAGGGCCCGGGCGCGCTTGACGCTCCAGTAAAGGTTGGCCGAGGCCCGCTCGGTGTCGCCCATCTTCATGCGCACGCGGGCGCCGTAGAGGTGGGGCATCGGGTTGTTCGGGTTGGTCTTTGAAGCCAGCTTGAGCGCCCCGAGGGCCTTCTGATAGTTGCCGACGGCCTCCTGGGCCTGGGCGAGGCCGTGAAAGAGGAGGAAGGGGTCGCGGATGGACTTGAGGGTGGGGTCGATGCCGCGGGCCGTCTCGAAGGCGTCGACGGCGGCCTGCGCGTCGTCGCGGTCGGTGCGGTCCGAGCGCTGGAAGGCGCGCCCGAAGTAGCCGTTGCCGAGGTGGAAGAAGGCGTCGGCGGAGGAGGGGTCGAGGCGGGTGGCCTTCTCGTAAAGGCCGATGGCCCGGGTGTACTGCTGGGCGCGCTCGGCCGAGCGGCCCTCGGCGAGCACGCGCGCGGCCTTCATGGACTTGGGCGAGCGGGCGGAGGACTTGCGCCCCCCCTTCTTGGCCGGGGCGGGAGCCGGCGCCTCCATGTCGTGAGGTGTGGGGATGGGCTCTCCGGCGGGGGCGGCGGCGGCCGGCGGCGGGGCGGCGGGCTCTTCGGCCGGGGCGGCGGCCGGGGCGGGCGCGGCGGTGGTCTCGATGGGCACGGCCTCCGAGCCGCCGCCTTCGTCTCCGCCCGCGGCTTCGGCGGGCGCGTCTTCGTCGGCCCACGCGCGAGAGGGAAGGCCCCAGCCTAAAGCCAGGGCCAGCGCCGCGACGACCGTGAAGTTCTTTTTCATCGTCCCCACCTTTGCCATCTAGGGGAAGTGTAGGGGAGTAATGAGGCTCTTAGCAGGGTCCCCCGGCCCTAGGCCTTCTGGGTCCAAGGGCCTAGGCCGGCCCGGAGCGGAAAAGTGGTGGGTGACCGACGGGGATCGAACCCGCAGCCTTCTGGGCCACAGCCAGACGCTCTACCATTGAGCTACGGCCACCAATTCCAACGAACGGCCCTATTCTACCGTTTCGGGCCGTCGCTGGCAAACCCGGGGCGTCAGCGGGGGCCCGTCACCGCCCAGATCTCCACCGGGTCCTTCTTGCCCTTGATGGCGACGTCGCCCGCCTTCTCGCACCGCAGCGCGTCCTTCACGGCCTCGTAGGTGCTCCGCCCGATGAGGACCTGGCCTTTGAGGGCATGGTGCTCGAGCCGCGACGCGAGGTTCACGGTGTCGCCGATGACGGTGAACTCCATGCGTTTGAGCGACCCCAGGTTCCCCGAGACGGCGCGCCCGCTGTTGACGCCGATGCCGACGTTGACCGGCGGCAGGCCGCGGCCGGCGCGCCGCGCGTTCATCGCCGTCACGGCGGCCTGCATCTCGAGGCCGGTCCACACCGCGCGCAGCGCGTGGTCCGGCTGCGCCGCCGGCGCGCCGAAGACGGCCATCAGGCCGTCCCCGATAAACTTGTCGAGCACGCCTTCGCGCGCGGCGATGACGTCGACGACCACGCCGAAGTACTCGTTGAGGGTCGCGACGACCTCCTCGGGCGTGCGGCTCTCGGAGAAGCTGGTGAAGCCGCGGACGTCGGCGAAGAGCACCGACACCTCGCGGCTCTCGCCGGCCAGAAATCCCCGCCCGGGGTCGGCCAGCAGGCGGTCGGCGACCTGGCGCGAGAGGTATTTGCCGAAGAGCTCCTTGACGAGCTCGCGGCGGCGCAGCTCCTCCGCGGCCCAGTCGGCGGCGCGCGCGAGCTGCCCCACCTCGTCGGAGCGCTTCGAGCCCAGGCGTACGGAGAAGTCCCCCTCCCCCATGCGCCGCAGGGCGTCGCGCACGCGCAAAAGCGGCTGGGCGATGCCGCGTGCGAGCCAGATGCCTAGGAACGCGTAGGAGGCCAACAGCAGGATGAGCGGGACGAGGATCCCGGCCGCCGCGAGGAGGCCCGCGTCGGCGTAGGCTCCCTCCGCCGGAGGAGGACAGGCGAGCGCCCAGCCGGACGCGCCCTCGGAGGTCTGGCGCAGCGCGTAAAGCGCCGACCAGCCGCGCTCGTCGGCGGCCAAGCCCAGCTCGTCGGCCCGGGCCGCCGGCGAGACGAGGGCGCGCCAGGAGCGCGGGTCGGCGGCCGAAAAGGGTCTCGGGCCGCGCAGGCCTTCCGTCACCGAGGGCGGCAGGGCGGCGGGCAGGGTGACCGGGACGCGGGCGCCGCGTGCGTCCCACTCGACGACCGTCGCGGGGCGCCCGCGTTCCACGGCCGTGAAGCGCAACCCGCCCCACCGGCGGGCGAGCGCCGCGGGCCCGTCCGGCCCGGCTGTCCTCGCGTCGCGGACCGTCTCGAGGCGCTCGCGCAGCCGCTCGCGCCGGAGCAAAGCGCCGGTGTCCGCGTACCAGGCCGCGCCCCAGGCGACGAGGAGGGCCGCCGCGGCGGCCAAGCCCGCGAGCAGGGCGGAGTTAATGCGCGTCGCCAGCCCGCCGCCCAGCACGCCCTGCTGGGAGATGGCCACCGCGCGGTCCGCCTCGGCCAGCCGCCCCGGGTCGAGCGCGGCGGCCGCCGCGGCGGTCTGTTCGAGGAGCGCGCGGACCTCGCCGCCGAAGAAGACCCCCCACAGCCAGGCGCGCGAGCCCACGCGCAGGCGCAGGACGGTCCCCGTGCCCGACGTGCGCGCGACGGCTTCGAGCTCGAGCGGGAAGCTGCGCCATTCGCTCTCGACGCCGCCGGTGACGAGGTCGAAGGCGCCGCGGGTCCCGGTCAGCGCGCCGGGCCGGCGCCGGGTCTTGAAGCCCGCGCCGTGCAGCAGCGTGTCGAGGGCGGCAAGGCAGGCCTCCGGGTCCTCCGGGCTCTCGGCCCGCGCGAAGGCGGTGCGGCCTTCGGTGTTGAGGAGCAGCACGAACAGCGCCCATGCCGCGAGGGCCCCAGGGTACGTCCAGCCCGGAACCGTGATGGTCGCGCCCGCCGCGAGGTAGGCCAGCGGCCAGAGCAGGGTCACGGCGGAGAGGGCGCGCATCAGCGTCCGCGAGCGCTTGAGGAGGACGAAGGGGCGCGCGGCGGGCGTGCCCCAGAAGCGGTCGAGGCTAGGCGTCATCTGAGAGCCCCCGGACGAACTGCCAGGCGCAGACCGCCGCCGCGCAGGCGGCCTCGGCCCCCAGCGCGGCGTAGACCTTCCACGCGGCCAGGCCGTCGGTCGGGAAGAAGAGCAGGGTCAGGAAGGCCGCGAAGCCGAAGAGCAGGCCGAAGCAGACGGCGGAGACGGCCAGCTTCGCGAAGAGCGGGAACGTGCTCAGGGCCCAGAAGAACGCGAGCACGGCGGCGGTGAAGGCTCCCATCACCGAGGCGATCTTGAGGCCGTCCGAGAACCCTTGCTCGAAGAACGGCAGGACGAGCGCGGAATAGAGGAACAGGGCGAACGGCACGAGCACGTAGGCCATCGCCGTGAGCATCACGGATTCGGAGGCCATGTCCCCGAGCCCGCGCAGGCGCTCCGGGAGCCGGTCGGCGTAGAACGCGGGCACGAGGCCCGCCGCGAGCCCAAATCCGAAGCCCGCGAAG
Organism: bacterium; assembly: GCA_004322435.1. Taxonomy (GTDB): domain Bacteria; phylum Elusimicrobiota; class Elusimicrobia; order UBA1565; family UBA1565; genus SCTT01. Next base: position 7,149 of record SCTT01000541.1, on the reverse strand, counting down.
GCCGGGGCGGCGGAGCCGGAGCGGAAAGCGACGGCGGCTCCCGCCAGGGAGCCCGCCAGGCCGCCGAGGAGGATGAGGCCCCCCGCCTCGTCCGTCTCCCGCCCGCGGGCCAGCTCGAGGAGATAGGCCAGGAGCATCGCGGCGGGAAAGCCGAAGCCTAGGGCGAGGCCCCAGGTTCCGAAGAGCACGGCCGCCAGCGAGTGCTTGGCGACGCCCGCGTGGATGAAGGCGGCGGCGGCGAACAGGAGGAAGACGAGGATGGCGAGGTCCAGGTGGACGTGCCCGCGGCGGCTCCGTAGGCGCGGCGTCATCCCGCCGCCAGCTTGAGCGCGACGAAATACGCGGCCATGAGCGCCAGTCCCAGAGGGACCGCGGCCGCCGCCCACTCGCGGCTCTTGATGCCGAGCTTGCCGGCCGCGATGATGTTCGGGATGTTGCCGGGGATGAGCATCCCTCCGGCGACGAGCAGGCCCAGCAGGACGGCGCGGATGCGCTCCACGTCCATCCGCGGCGAGATTTCGGCGGCGGCCAGCGTCGCGTTGTCCAAGGCCGCCGAAGAGATGTTCACCCAGAAGAGCAGGTCGGAGGGCATCCCGACGACGTAGCGGTCGACGAGCGGCGTCAGGCCGTGGCCGAGCAGGACGAGCGCCGCGACGAAGACGTAGACCTTGAAGGCGCGCAGCACGACGGAGCGGATGTCCTCCGGCGCGTCCTGGGTCAGGCCGGACGGCGAGTCCGTCTCGAGTCCGCGGCCGCTCCGGGCCGCGAGCCCCCCGAGCAGGAGCAGCCCCGGGGCGAGCCAAGGCCAGAGGAGGTCGGCTAGGAAGAAGAAGCCCGCCTGGTGCGGCTCTCCCGCCAGCCGGGCGATGGCGATGGTCGCCAGCGGCTCCCCGACCGGGGTCAGCACGGCGCCCAGGCCGATGGAATAGCAGGCGAGGACCACGACGGAGATCTCGGCGGCGCGCGGCAGGCGCAAAGCCGAGACGGCCTCCACCAGAACGAGGGCCGCGACGATGGCGGTGAGGACGCTCGAAGCCAGGCCCAGCCCCACGACCAAGACGAAGAGGAAGGCGGGCAGGCCGAGAGCGGAGGTGAGGCGGGCCACCGCCCCGGCGACGGCGCCGCGCCAGCGCCGGAACGCGAGGCCGAAGAGCAGGACGGCGGCGGTGATCTTGAGAGGCTCCTCGAGGGCTTCCACGGCGAGGCCGCCGCTCCAGAGCCCGGAGACGGTGACGGCCAGCGCGCCCATCGTCAGCAGAAACCCTTCGAGCTCCTCTTCCACCCAGCGGACCGAGAAAGGCAGCGTCAGGACGAGGGCCATGATGAGGCCGAGCGCGAACAGGACGGGGAGGCCCGAGGTCATCGGGACTATCTTACTCGTCCGGGAGCTCGAGGCGATAGCCCACCGCGGGCTCGGTCTTGAGGTGTTTAGGCCGCACGGGCTCCCGCTCGATGCGGTGGCGCGTCTGGTGGACCAAGATGCGCAGGGCCTCGGGGGTGCTCCCCCCCTCCGGCCAGATTTCCTTCAAGAGCTGCTTTTGCGCCACCACTCGGCCGGCGTCCCGGACCAGCGCCGCCAGAAGGGTGTACTGGTGCGGCGAGAGGCGCACCTCCTTCTTGCCCAGCCACACGCGTCGCGCGGCGAGGTCGACGGTCAGGTCGTCGTGCCGGTAGACGGGCTCGGGGTCGCGCGCGGCGCGTTCGGCGTGGCGCAGCGCGACGCGCACGCGCGCCAGCAGCTCCTCCACCCCGAAGGGTTTCGTGAGGTAGTCGTCGGCCCCGAGGTCGAGGCCCAGGGTCTTGTCGGCCTGCTCGCCGCGGGCCGAGACCACGATGACGGGGGCCGACGACCATTGCCGCAGCCGCTTGAGGACCTCGAGGCCGTCGAGGTCCGGGAGGCTCAGGTCCAAGAGGACCACGTCCGGCTTCTTGGCCGCCGCGAGCTCGAGCGCCGCCTTGCCGGTGACGGCCTCGAGCACCGCGTAGCCGTTCTCCTCGAGCGAGGCGCGCAGGAAGCGGAGGATGGCGCGCTCGTCGTCGACCACGAGCACGGATTTGGGCGTCATGCCGGATCCTTGCGCGGCAGGGTCAGGCGGAACACCGCCCCGCCGCCGGGGCGGTTCTCGGCGGTGATGGTCCCGCCGTGGGCCTCGACGACCGCCTTGCAGATGGCGAGCCCCAGGCCGGCCCCGCCCGCGGCGGCGCCCGCGCGGTAGAACTTCTCGAAGACGCGCGGGAGGTCGGCCTCGGCCAGGCCCGGGCCGCGGTCCGCGACCGACACCTCGACGCAGTCCATCCGCTCGCGGGCCGAGATCTCGAGGGGGCCGCCGCCCGGGGCGTGGCGTACCGCGTTCTCGACGAGGTTGACGAAGACGAGCTCCATGAGCAGCGGGTCCACCGGGACGAGCGGCAGGTTCTCGGGCAGGTCCGTCTCGACCTTGCGCCCGGCCAGGAGCTTCTCGAGCCGTTCGAGCGCGGTCCCGACCACGTCTTCGACGGGATACGGCTCCTTCTTGAGGCGGACCGCCCCCGATTCGAGCCGCGTCGTCTCGATGAGGTTGTAGACGAGCCGGGCCAGCCGCTCGGCCTCGTCCCGGATGGTCTCGAGGAGCTCGCGAGACTTGGGGGCCGGGGAAGTCTGAAGGAGGCTCGTCGCCGAGCCGATGATGGCCGCCAGCGGGGTGCGCAGCTCGTGGGAGACCCCGCTCAACAGCGAGCTGCGCAGCTTCTCGGTCTCCGCGGCCACCTCGGCCTGCTTGGTGGCTTCCGCCTGCGCCCGTACGCGCACGGCCAGGTGGCTGATGACGGCGGCCACCGCGAACATCACGACGAACGTGACGACGTACTGGGGGTGCGCCACCTGGAAGGTGAAGCGCGGCGGGACGAAGAAGAAGTTGAAGCACAGCACGCCGAGAAGCGAAGCGAAGAGGGCCGGCCCGCGCTCGCCGCGCAGGGCGACCACCAGGGCGCCGGCCAAGTACACCATCACGAGGTCGGTCAGCGAGAGGACGGGATAGAGCGCGAAGCAGGCGGCCGTGCTCAGGGCCCCGACGGCGGCGGCCAAGCCGTACTCTCGCCAAAGGACGGGCATGCGATAGTTTACCGGTTTATAGAGGCACGACCTTGCCGGTCTCGCGCAGCGTCCGGCCCCAAGCGCCGCAGGCCTCGGGGGCGAGGACCACGTGGGTGATGCGGTGGAGGCGCAGGAAGTTCTTGAGGGCCGGCGCGGGGTCGTCCGTGCGCAGGTGCCAGGCGGCGGGACCTCCGGCGGGGGCCGCGCTCCAGGACGCCGGATAGACGTGGACGATGCTGAGCGGGGCGCTCAGCCCGGCGGCCAGGCGCGACGCGGCGGCCAAAAGGTCCTTCGTGCGGGGCTTGTCGGCGGGCAGGCAGACGAGGACCTTCATGGCGATGCCCGCTCAGTAGACCCGCACCGGGAGCACGACGACCTGCACGCCGTTGAACTGCAGGCGGCGCTGGATGGCGGAGGCGGTCTCGTTGTGGAGAATGGGCTGGTACCAGCGCTGCTCCTTGAAGATGAGCTTGCCCGTGAACACGATCATCTTCGAGTACTCTCGCGAAAGGTCGATGATGGCCGCCTCGAGCGTCTCGATGGTCTCGGTCCCCAAGCGCAGGCGCGAGTCGGCCTTAAGGCCCTGCTGCCGGGTCCAGGCCACGTAGTCGGCAAGGCCCTTGCGCTTGGCCGCCTCGAGCTGCCCGATGGCCTCGCTCCCCTTGAAGTTCCCGGAGTCGAGCACGCCGACCGAGACGAAGACGAAGTTCTTGAAGTACCCGGGCAGCAGTCGCTGGATGGCCAGCACGTGGTGGAGCCCGTAGCCCGAGAAGTCCGAGACCGTCAGCACCGCGGTGGGGGCCTTCGGGTCGAGGGCCTTCGGCTCGGGGGTCTCTCCCGTCAGCGGCGTCGCCTCCAGGATGGCCTCGAGGCTGCGCAGGCTCTCGGCGACGGAGCGGTAATGAGCCCGGACCCAGAAGCACAGCGCGATGGTCAGGCTCGTCAGGACGGCCGTCACCCAGCCGCCGTCCAGGAACTTCTCGTAGAGCGTCACGGCCAGGATGCTCACGCACAGCACCAGGCCGGTGCCGTGGATGGCCAGCCGGCTCCGCCAGCGGGGCTCCGAGGCGCGATGGGCGAGCCAGTGGCGCACCATGCCCAGCTCGGTCAGCGAAAAGGTCAGGAAGACGTTGATGGAGTACATGACCACCAGCGTCGTGATGTTCCCCTTCGTGTAGAAGAGCGTCGCCAGCGCGGCCGCGCCCATCAGGTAGACGCCGTTCTGAGTGACCAGCCGGTCCGACAGGCGCGAGAAGCTGTGCGGGACCCAGGAGTCGAGCGCCATGTTGGCCAAGACGCGCGGGCCGTCCAAGAAGCCCGCCTGCGCGGCCACGACGAGGAGGGCCGCCTCCGAGAAGAGCGTCAGCACGATGAGCCCGCGGCCGACGGCGACGCCGCTCCAGTCCCACGTCCCGTAGAGGTTCTCGAGCAGGACCGCGTTCATCGTCTTGCCCGCCTGCGGCATCGCGTCCGTGAGCAGATAGCCGAGCAGGATGCCGCCCGCCGTGAAGGCCAGGGACGTGGACATCAGCAGCATCGTGCGCTTCCCGGTCTGTACGCGCGGCTCGCGGAGCATGCCGACCCCGTTCGAGACCGCCTCGATGCCGGTGTAGGTGCCGCCTCCCATCGAGTAGGCGCGCAGCAGGACCAAGGCGACCGGCAGGAAGCCCAGGCTGGCCACCGAGGTGCTGAAGTCCGCGGACGCGCCGGAGAAGACGCCGGGCAGCTGGGGGACGTGGCTGCCCACGGAGTAGAGGATCATCCCGACGTGGGTGACGACGAAGACGAGGAAGATCGGCACGAGGAAGGTCACCGACTCCTTGACCCCGCGCAGGTTCAAGACGAGGAGGAGCAGGAGGGCCCCGGCCGCGAACGTCAGCTTCCACGGGAGCCAGGCGAGGGGCAGGAAGGAGAACAGCGCGTCGCCGGCCGACGCGACGGAGACCGAGATGGTCAGCACGTAGTCGACGAGGAGGGCGCAGCCGGAGACGACGCCGGCCTTCTCGCCCAGGAGCTTGGTGGCGACCAGATACCCGCCGCCGCCGCCGGGGAAGTTCTCGATGACGTCCGAGTACGCATAGGAGATGATGAAGATGGTGACCGCCGTCATCACCACGAGCAGAAGGGCCAGGTGGGTGTGCGCGCCCAGCGCCCGGTACGCCTCGTCGGGGCCGTAAGCCGAGGAGGACAGGCCATCGGCGCCCAGGCCCACCCAGGCGAGGAAGGCGACCAGGGAGATCTTATGGAAGACGTCGGGGTCCCGGATGTCGCGGGGCTTGCCGAGCAGCAGCTGCTTGAGCTTCTCCAGCATCCCGTTACGGTAGCCCGGGGTGCCGTTACGAAGCCATTATAGGCCGCTCAGGTTCCGTTCAGGCGCCTGAACGCCCTCTGTCGGAGGGCATTGCGCTCCGGGAAGTTCTGTGGGAGAATATCCTGCGCCCATGCCGAAGCCCCTGGACTTAGAAGGCCTTCTCTACACCTACAAAGAAGTCGGCACCGTCGAAAAGAAGGGCGTCAAATACAAGAAGTACGCGAAGGTCCCGCGCTTCCGCTCGAAGCACAAGGCCCTGCTGGGACAGGCCCTTCTCGTTCTGGCCCTGGCCGCCGTCGCCTTCAAGGCCCTCGGCTGGTTCCTGAACCGCGACACGCGTCCCCCCGAGGACCGCCCGCCCAGCCAGTTCCAAGGGTTCAATTAACCGCTAGAATCCCCGGGATGGGGATCGAAGACCTCTTCTACCGCTACAAAGAGCGCGGCGTCGTCGAGCGCGACGGCCAGAAGTACAAGAAGTACGTGAAGGTCCCCCTCGTGCGCACCAAGCACAAGCAGGCGGCGTTCTACGCCGTCTTGGCGCTCGTGGCCTCGGTCGCCCTCTTCGCTGCCGTGCGGCGCTTCGCCGACCGCGCATCCTCTCCCCCGGAGGCCGTCGAATGACGCTCGCCCACGCGGTCTTGGCCGCTTTGTTCTCCGTGCCCGCGGCCGCCCAGCAGGCCCTGCTCCCCGCCGACGGGTTGCCCGCGGCGGACCCGACTCTTGCCGCGGGCGCTTCTCGCTTGGCCCTCCAAGGAGGCTACGGCTTGGTGGGCGGCGACGGGGCGTCTTTGAACGGCTTCTTCGGAGGCTGGGCGGTCGAGGCCGCGCTCTCCGAGCGTTGGTCGCTGGGCGCGGGGTGCGGCGCCCATGGGCTCGGCGGCCGGCTCGAGGTCCCCGCGCACGGCTCGGCCGGGGCGTCGGCCGTCGGCGTCGACCCGGGCGGCTTCGCGGCGCGGCGCTTCTCGGCCCTCGGCGCGGCTTGGGCCCTGCACGCCGGGCTGTCCTTCCCCTTCCAGATCCAGAACTACGCCGTGTCGTCCTTCGTCGTCACCCCGTCCGGGCGGGTCAACCTGACCCCCGATTCGAGCTACGCGTTCTTGGTCGCCCTGCCCGTCGGCGTGACGGCGGCCCATCCTCTCGGGGCGTCCTGGTCGGCGGCCTACGATGCGACCCTGTCGCAGGTCGTGGCCGGCTCGCGCTGGGAGACCTACTCCTTTGTAGGGCCCGTCTCGCCCGCGAAGACGCACCGCGTGCCCCCCTACCCCGTCGGCCGCCTGACGGCGGCGTTCAAGCATCTTCGCAGCGGGCTGTCGCTGGCACTGGATTATTCCGCGCGCCCGCGCGTGGACGGCAAGGGCGGCCTGTGGTCTTCGGCCCTGCGCGTCGGTTGGGATTACGGGCTGAAGGGCGGGAAATAGCTCAGGCGTCGAGCCGGTAGCCGTAGCCGCGCACCGTCACGAGCTTGTCGGCGGCGGCGCCGAGCTTGGTGCGGACCTGGCTGATGGTGACGTCCACGACTTTCGTTTCGGGCGTCTGGCCCGGCGGGTAGCCCCAGAGGGTCTCCAGCAGGAACTCGCGGGAAAGCACGCGTCCCTTCTGCGAGGCCAGCAAGGCCAGCACGTCGAACTCGCGGGGCGCCAGATGCACGGCCTTCCCTTTGACGACGACCTGCCGCGCGTCGAAGTCGAGCTTGAAGGGGCCGTGCTCGAGCGTCTCCTGCTTGCCCAGGCGCCCCGCGCGCCGCAACAGCGCCTCGACGCGGGCC
>SCTT01000540.1 GCA_004322435.1 bacterium | reverse complement strand
CTCTCGCCGGGCCTGGTCGATCCCGTAGAAGGCCTCGTCGAAGAGGAGCACCCGGACCTTCGAGTCGCTCATCTTGAACAAGACGGCGGCCATCGCCAGAATGATGAGGTACTTGGGAACGGCCTGTTCTCCCCCCGACCCGAGGCGTGCGATCCGCGGCTCGAGCAGCACCCCCTCATCGGTGTGCGTCGTCATCTTGAGGTGGAACTCGAACCAGTGCCGATAGTCGAAGGCCGGCGGCAGGGGTCCGCCGTCGTGCGGCAGGGCCTTCAGACGCTTGCTCAGCTCCGCCTCGAACTCCTCGCGGCTGCTCTGATCGAAGCCCGCCAAGCGCTTCAGCGAGGCGACGAAGCGCGCATGCTCCGAGCGGATTCCCATCCGGATGCGGTAGCGGGTCTTTTGGCCGAAGACGCGGGTCTGAAGCTGCGCGTTCACCTCCTTGACCGTCTCTTCAAGCGAGGAGATTTGGAATTGCAGGCTGCGGGCGAGTTCCCCAAGGATCACTTCCTCGAAGAGCTTCCGCCGTTCTGTGCTTAGGAGCGATTCCTGCTCCGCGAGCTGCGCCGAGAAGCCTTCCAGGAGCCGGTCGAGCGGCTCCCCCTTGCGGTCGATGACACGGTTGGCGGCCTCGTCGTAGCTTAGGCCGAACAGCCCGCCGTACTCGGCGTGCTGAACGCCGCCATCCCCCAGGATGCTAATGACCGCGCCTAGCTTGGCGCGCTCCTCCTCCTTTTGCCTCTGGGAGATGTTGGCGGTGTCCGTGAAGCGGCGTCCTTGCTTGACTTCGAGGACGTAATGCTCAAGATTGGCGGCGAACTCCGGCGCGACCCGCGAGCGGAGGGCGTCTCCAAGGGCTCCGAGCCGCGTGGTCAGGTCCGACAGCGTCTTCACGGCAACTTGGATGTCCCGCTCCAAGAGCACCAGCGTCTTGCGCAGCTCCTGGAGAGTGCCGTCCGCCCGGTCCCGGGACGCGGTCGCGGCGGCGCGCCGCTTCTGCACTTGACTCACCCGCGCTTCGAGGTCGTCTAGGCCTTTCGCGGCCATGCTCTCCTTGACGGCCGTCAGTTCGGCCGTGACGCGCTTGGCCTCCGCGGTCTTTTCATCGGCCTCGCGGCGCGCCTGCCTCTGGCGTTCGCGGGCGAGATCCAGAGTACGGTGGATGTTCTGGCACTCCCGAGCCGCTTCGCCGCGGGCACCCTCTCGGACCCCCGCGAGCAAGGAACGGAACGCGTCCAGCGCGGCGGCCGAATTTTGCTGCTTGGCCTCTTGCTCTTTGAGGGCATCCAAGTGCGTCTGTGCCGCGGCCAACGCACGTTTAGCGGCCTCGCGACGCCTCTGGTGCGCCTGCTTGCGCGCCGAGGCTCCGAGCAAGGGCTCCTGACGGGGAAGGACCCGCAATGCGGCGCCCGTCTGCTCGGTCCGGCCGCCGCCGTCAAGCCTGAGGCCCGGGAACGCGCCTTCCCCGCAGATTCTGACGAGGTATGCCCTCGCTTCCTCAGGCAACCGCGCCCAGTCCACAACCTTCTCAATCCAGTGAGAGCCGGTCGGTTTGGGGAGGTCGGTTCGTACGACCGGAATCTCAGGGAAGTCCCGGAGCACCAGTTGCGCGGTCTCGGCCGCATGCTCAGGCTCCGGGACCAGGGCGCCAAGGACTCTCTCCCCTAACGCGGACTCGAGGTCCCGGAAAAGCGCCTCCTCGGCCGAGCCGGACTTCTCGACTAGCTGGTACAGAGGCGTGAAGCGAAGTCCGCGGCCCCGAAGCAACGCGATGCACTCGGCATACCGCGGCAGCCGCGGCAGGGGGTCGGCCAGGCGCTCCAAGGCTTCCGAATCAGCCCGTGCCTCGCGCTCTACAGACGATGCCGAGATGATTTTAGCCCGAAGGGCGTCGCGGGCTGAGAGCAGCTTTGCGGAAATCTGGGCCGCCTCTTGCGCGGTTGACGTGAAATCGAGCTTCTCAAACCTGTCTTGTGGACGTTCAGACCGCGCGGACTCGAGCAGGCTCTCGGCGAAGGCGCCGATGAACGCATAGTCCTGCGACATCGGTTTATTGGCCTCCGCGGCCGTGGCGGTGAGGGCGGCCCTAAGGCGACGTTGCGCTTCTAGGAGCGACTTGGACTCGCGCGCGATGGAAAGACCCTCGACCGAAGCTTGGCGGGACCGTTCCTGGGCAGCCCGCTCCGCGGCCTGGAGTCCCGCCTCCAGCGAAATGCGGCGGCCCGTAAGCCCTTCCTTGTCGCGGCTACGCAGGTCCTGAAGCTGGGAGTCGCAAGACGCGATCTCCGCCTGGAGCTTCGCGAGCTCGGACTCAACCTTGCGCAGGTCCTGCTCCTTGGCGGTCTTCTCCGACTCCGCGACGTGCATTTTCCCCGCTACGCGCTCATTCTCCCAGTATGCGAGCAGATACTCGTATCGCGCGACGGCTTCGGCGTGAGCGGCGACCTCCCCGACCCAGCGGGAGAGTCGCTCCAGATAGCCGCGCTGCTTGCGCAGGGAATCGAGACGGGTCTCGATGCCGGCAAGCGCCGAAAGGCCGGCGGCTACCTGGATAAAGACCTCGCCCTGCGGGTCCGGGAGGAGGTCGCGGAGTAGCTGTGAGTAGTCCCGCGTCCGATGCGCGAGCTGCTTGTACGCCTTCGAGACCTTCCAGAACCAGGTCAATCTGCCAAACGCCGTCTCGCTCCGCGTGAACTTGGCCGCCAGCACCTTCTGGTATCGGGAGAGCTGAAAGAAAACCTTATCGGCGCCCAGGCTCTTGCGCAGCTCGTCCTTCATCGCCGGGCGGCTCGCGGCGCCGTTCTCGCCGCCTTTGAGGAGCGGGACGTCGCTTAGGGGGCCGCTGAAGATGAAACCCCACGTCTGCAGCTGCGCCTCGTGGTGAGCGAGCTCCGCTCCGAGCCCTATCGTGAGCGGGTGCGCGTCGTCATCCTCGAGCTCCAGAGCGGCGTAGGTGATGCTCCGGCCGCGGTTGAGGGCGCCCCGCTCCTGGTCGAGTCGGGCGACCGCGCCGCGGAGGGTCCGGCCGTCGTCCTTCCCCCCGAGGCTGGCGGCGGAGTTCATCTCCCAATGCTGGCCTCCGGACAAGACCCATTGCACTGCGTCGAGGATTGTCGACTTCCCTGAGGTGTTGTCCCCGACCAGGAACAGATGCCCGCGGACGGGAATGGTCTCATCCGAGAAATTGTGGAAGTTGATGAGGCGAATCGTCTTAAGCTGGAGCATCGTTGGTCTCCGCGGGGGGCTCCCCTGCGTCGGATGCTGCCTTCAGGTTCTCGATCCAAGAGGCATCAGAGAGGACGTGGCTGTCGTAGAGGTAGACCGCGGGCAGGAACTCATACAACTCCCTTCCAGACACCCCGGCCAGCTTTTCGGCGGGAGTGGGCTCGATGAACCGGACGAAGCGATAGCGCTTGAGGATATCCCAAGTATCGCGGATGTCCTTCTGGAGGGCGGAGTCCTCCGGCGCGCGCTCGCCAAGAAGCTCGGCGAAGCGGCTCCGGGCGTAGTCGATGAACTCATGGAAGAAGAATTTCAGATGGCCATCCCGTTCTCGGTCCCAGTTGGCGCGCCGCGCCTCGACCTCGAAGTACTCGAGCAGCAGGGCGAACGCGATGCAATGGTTGCGTCTCGTCAGGGAGAAGGCCTCGAGTTGAGAGCTGAGCAGCGCCTTGTTCTCGGGGCGCCCCCTCTTAAGTAGGCGCGCGCACTGCTCGTCCACGAGCAACTCCCAGCCGAAATACCTCTTGAAGAAGTCTGCGAAGGCCGCCTTCCTTCGCCGAAGCGACTGGAAGAGGTCCGGATCGTCGTCGACATAGAAAAAGGGCGCCTCCGTCAGCACGTTGAGGAGGCGACGCCGCAGGTCCTGGTCGACCCGGTCGATCCCCAGCTGTCGCCCATCCTCGGTTTCTTCAGCCATCGGACTCGGATGTGATTTGCAGCGCGTGGTTGGGCGTCGCCAGGTGTCGGCGCCCGGCACTCAGCCGGACGGCGCCCTCGATCTTCGAGGCGGCGATCCCAGCTCGGCGCAGTTCCCGGCCTCCCGCGAGATAGCGCGCCTTTGCCACAGACAGCCACTCCAGGGGGTTCTCGTCCGCCTTGAGCGAGACCTCGTCGAGGCGACCCGAGGAGCGGCCCGCGAGCAGCGTCATCCTCACGAAATCTCTCAGTCGGCGCCGCTGCGACTCCGCCGCCTGATAGACGTTCTCGATCTTCAGTCGCTTGGTCCGAATCGGGGCGGGCTCCCTGCTGCCGGACCAGTCGGCCGTCCGGCGTGGGGCGGGAGGGCGCGCGAGACTGCCGTCCGATTCTGGATGGGGGTCGTAACGCATGTGGGCGAAAGCCACGAGCCTGGCCAGGTAGCCGCCCAGGCGGGGCTCCGACTCCGGCAACCGTGCCATCTGTTCCAGGCGGGCACGGAGCTCCTCGAGCCGAAAGTTGCGGAGTTCGAGGTCGCGAAGGCGCCGGTCGACGCGGCGGACGACCTCGGAGGCCATGGTCTCGACCTCGGAACAGACCTGGACCAAGCGGCCGTCCCTCTTGAGGAACGGCAGCGCCCGGTCCAGCACCTCCGCAGGCTCAATCATCGAGTGGCGGCCCAAGACCCTCTCGGCCAGCAGCTTCTCGCGCGCTGAAGCGAGCAGGTCCCGGGTCCTGCGCTGGCTCAGGCGCCTTGCCGTCAAGTATGCCCTCGCCCCGAGCTCGCGCATCCGGCGGACGTATTGGGTGACGTAACGCTCGAGACCGGCCACGACACGCTTCAAGTCGCGTTCGTCGGCCGCGCCCCTGACGAAGGCCTGCATCTCGGCACGCAGAACCGTCAATTCGCTCGTAATCTGGTCCATTCCCTGGTCCACCGAATCGAGGAGGTGGATGAGCCGTCGGGCCGACTCGTCATCGAAGCCCTGGACCTTCGCCTTTCGGACGAGCTTCATGGCATCTTGCAGCCGCCCGACCAGGTCGATCATGAGGTCCCGGCCATCGAGGCTGGTGCCGCGAACCCTGTCGTCGAGACGGCCCTCAAG
>SCTT01000539.1 GCA_004322435.1 bacterium | reverse complement strand
CCGCGATGTCGCCGACGATGTTGACGCTGGCCTCGCCGTCCTTGACCCCGGAGTCCTCGCCGCCGGAGGAATCGGAGGAGGCATCGCCGCCCTGCTGGCCCTCGTCGCCGCCGGGCTGGCCGGGCTGGGGGCCGCCGCTCTCGTCGCCGCCGCCCTGGTCGCCGCCTCCCTGGTCGCCGCCGCCTTCCTCGCCGCCCTGCTGGCCGCCCTGGGCGCCGCCTTCCTCGCCGCCGCCCTCGTCGCCGCCGGGCATGCCGGGCTGGGGCCCGCCGCTCTCGTCGTTGCCGCCTTCCCCTTCGGAGTTCTGAGAGCCGCCGCCGTCTTCTTGGGCGAAGAGGGGGGCGGCGGGGGCGAAGGCGACGATGAAAGCGAGGAGCCAAGCGAGCATGTTCTGACGATAACAGACGCGTGTTACGAAATCAATATTGCCCTGGACCCGAAGTCCCGGACTTCTTCACACGATACCGCCTGACGGAGCCGTTTACGCGCCGCGGGCGCGTGGGTTCGAGAGTCGCAAACGACCGCGACTCTCGAACCTCCCCTCAATGAACGGCGCAGACTCGGAATCCTCTCCCAACGTTGACGGCGACTATCCCTAGGGACAGTCGCCCGAACTCGCATCCATAATCCGAGGATTTCGCCTGACGACAAGCCTTGGATGGGACCGTCCTGCACGGCGCCGTAGCCTTGCATTCGGAGGGACTTCGAGGATTGCGCGCCGTCGCGCAATCCTCGAAGGCACGCGCCCGAAGCGCGTAAATTCCGGACTCAAGAGCCTTTGTGGATGACCCGCCCGGACCCAGGTCGCATTGACACCGCGGGGCGGGGGGGCCATACTTAGGCGTCCATGGAAACGAAGGTGAAGGCCGGACCCCTCGCGCGCCTCCTCGACAACGTCAACGGCGTCCTCGTCGGCAAGGAGGACGTCGTCCAGAGGACCGTCATCACCTTGCTCGCCCGAGGCCACCTCCTCATCGAGGACGTCCCCGGCATCGGCAAGACCCTGCTGGGCCTGGCTCTGGCGCGTTCCATCGACGCCAAGTTCCGGCGCATCCAGTTCACCAACGACCTCCTGCCTTCGGACATCCTCGGCATCCACCTCTACGACCAGAAGGAGGCGCGCTTCGACTTCCGCCCCGGGCCGGTGTTCGCCAACATCCTGCTGGCCGACGAGATCAACCGCTCGACGCCCAAGACGCAGTCGGCCCTGCTCGAGGCGATGAACGAGCGCCAGGTCTCGCTCGAAGGCCGCACGCTCCCGCTGCCCGACCCCTTCCTCGTCATCGCCACCGAGAACCCCGTCGAGCACGCCGGGACCTTCCCGCTGCCGGAGGCCCAGCTCGACCGCTTCCTGATGCGCGTGCAGATCGGCTACCCCTCCGCCGGCGACGAGCTCAAGGTCCTACGGGGCGGGGAGATCGAAGGGCGCCTCGGGTCCCTCGCCCCGGTGCTGACCACCGCCGAGGTCCTCGAGCTCCAGGCGCGCACCGCCGCGGTGCACGCCGACGACGCGATCCTCGAGTACGCCGTCGCCTTCGCGCGCGCGACGCGCGAAGACCCGCGCATCCGGCTGGGCCTGAGCCCCCGCGGCGCGCAGGCGCTGGCCGCGGCGGCGCGGGCGGCGGCGCTCCTGGCCGGGCGCGACTACTGCATCCCCGACGACGTGAAGGCCGTCGCCGGCCCGGTCGCCGCCCACCGCCTGATGCTCGACGGCGCGCCGTTCGGCCTAGCGCGCGTGGCCGAGGCCGAGCGCCTCGTCGAGAGCGTGCTGGCCAAGGTCCCCGCGCCGCGCTAGCCGATGAAGGGCGCCATCCGCCCCACGCGTCAGGGGCTCTGGGCGGCGGCGTTGGCCCTGCTGACGTTCCTCTCGGCGCTGGCCTCCGGCAACAACCTCCTCTACCTCCTCTGGGGCGCCCTCGCCGGCGCTTTCGCGGTCTCCTGGGCCGCGCTGCGCCTGGGGGCGCGGGGCCTGGCCGCGCGCGCCGCCTTCCCCGAGGCCCTGCGGCAAGGCGCGCGCTTTTCGCTGGCCGTCCGCGCGACGGGCCGGGCCTCCGCCGAGCACGGGCTGCGCGCGGCGTTCGGCCCGGACGCGGCCCCGTTCACCGCCCCGGCCCGCGGGGGGGAGGCGGAGGCGCGCCTCGACCTCGAGCTCCCCTGGCGCGGGGAGAACGCGCTGACCGGCCTGCGCGTCGAGACCGCCCACCCCTTCGGCCTGCTCGTCTGGTCCGCCCCGCTGGCCGCCCAGGCCTTGGCCCTGCCCAACGGCACCCGCGGCCTTTCCTGGGAGGACGTCGAGTCCGCCTGCGAGGCCTCCGGCACGGAACGCCCGAGGCGCGGCGCCGGCGACGAGCTCTACGGCCTGCGCCCCTACGCGGAAGGCGACGAGGCGCGGCTGATGAACTGGAAGGCCACGCTCCGCACCGGCCGCCCGCTGGTCAACGAGTTCGCCGAGCCCGCGGGCGCCAAGGTCACCGTCCGGGTCGCCGAGGCGGTGGGCGAGCGGGCCGAGCGCCAGGCCGCCGCGGCCGCGGCGGCCCTCGAGCGCTGCGCCGGGCGCGGCGTCCAGTTCCGCCTGGCCGCGCCCGGCACCGAGACCCCGTACGGTTCCGGGCGGGGACATCTCCTGCTCTGCCTCGAGGCGCTCGCCCGCCTGGGAGACGGCGCGGCCCCCCGCCCCGCGCCCGCGCCACCCGGCCGCTCCGAGGACCTGCCCGCCGACCACCCCGCGCTCCCCGCGCTGCACGCCTTCGGCGACGCCCTGCTCATCGTCGGAATGCTCCTGGTCGACGAGTTCGAGCCCGCGCTCGTGGCGGCGGCGGGCGGGGCCTGGGGGCTCGGGCGCTGGATGGAGCGGGGACGCACCCCGCGCCTGCCGACGGCCCTCTTGAACGCCGCCTCGGTCGCCGTGCTCGCCTTCGTGCTGCTGGCCGACCGCCGCCTGAGCGGCCTCACGCTCGCCAACACCCACCTGATCCTTTACATGCTGGTCAACCGGACCCTGTCGGCGCTCGGGCCCGGCGACCGCCGCCAGGCTTTCGGCATCCAGTTCCTCGCCGGCTTCCTCATCTCCGGCCAGACCATCTCGCCTTGGTATTTCCCGTTCTTCTTGGCCTTCGCCGGGTACGCCGCCGCCTGGGCCGCGGTGGCGCTCCGGCCCGGGGCGGCGGGAGGGGGCGCCGGGGAGACGGC
>SCTT01000538.1 GCA_004322435.1 bacterium | reverse complement strand
GGACGGCATCGTCGAGACCATCATGGGCTACCGGAAGGCCAAGGTCCTGATGGTGGCCGCCCAGCTCGACTGCTTCACGCGGCTCGAGCGCCCGGCGACCGCCGCGCAGGCGGCGCGGGCGCTGCGGGTCGACGGCCGCGGGGCGGAGATCCTCCTCGACGCCCTGGTCGCGATGCGGCTGCTGGACAAGGCGGGAGGGGTCTACCGGAACACCGCGCTCAGCCGGGAGTTCCTCGTCCGGGGACGCCCCCGCTTCATGGGCGAGAACCTGCGCTATCAGGAGCTGATCTGGGACGCTTGGAGCGACTTGGAGGGCGCCGTCCGGCGGGGCCGCCCGGGCCGGCCGCTCGGGCACTGGCTGCGGCGCGAGAAGGGCTTCGTCCGGGACTACATCCGCGGGATGGACAACATCGCGAGGGCCCCCGCCCGTCAGATCGCCGGCCTGCTCGACCTGCGCGCGGCCCGGTCGCTGTTGGACGTGGGGGGCGGCCCGGGGACCTACGCCCGGACGCTCTTGCGCCAAAACCCCCGCCTGAAGGCCGCCATCCTCGACCTCCCGGGGACGCTGCGCGTCGCGCGGGAGTTCGCCGCCCGCGAGCCGGACCTGGCCGACCGCCTAGTTCTGCGGCCGGGGGACTACAAGAAGGCCTCCTTCGGGACCGCCGCGCACGACGCCGTGCTGATGTCCCACATCACCCACGACGAGGGCCCCGACGTCAACCGCCTCCTGTTCCGCAAGGCGTTCCGGGCCCTGCGCCCCGGGGGGACCTTGGTCGTCCATGACTTCATGGTCTCAGACGACCGCGCGAGCCCGCTGTTCGGGGCGCTGTTCTCCGTGCACATGCTCGCCTACACCGCGCGGGGCCGGACCTATACGGCGCGCGAGTACAAGGAGTGGCTGCGCGAGGCCGGGTTCGGGCGCCTCGTCCAACGGAGCGTCTGCCGCGGCGCCAAGAACGCCTCCGAGATGATCGCGGCCTTCAAGCCCGAGTGAGGGCCCTCCTCTTCGCCGCGCTCCTGGCGCTCCCGCCCGCGGCGGCGGCCGAGAAGGCGCTGTCCGTCTGCGACGACGTCACCGACCCGATGACGCTCGACCCGCAGAAGGAGTTCTCCGAGAAGAACCACACCGTCATCCAGCAGATGTTCGAGGGCCTGGTGCGCTTCGAGGCCTCTGGGACGATCCGGCCCGCGCTCGCGACGGCCTGGCGCCGGCTCGACGACCGGACGGTGCAGTTCGACCTCCGCCGCGGGGTCCGGTTCCAGAACGGGGAGGAGTTCGACGCGGCGAGCGTCAAGTTCTCGCTCGAGCGCTACCTGAACCCCGTCACCGGCTTCCCGGCGTTGGGCTTCATCGACTCCCTGGACCATGCCGTCGTGGTCGACAGCCGCACCGTCAACATCGTGACGAAGTACCCCGACGGGCTCCTGCTCAACCGGCTCGCGGGCTTCATCGTGATGGTCCCCCCGAAGTACTACGGGGAGCAGCCGGAGGCGGTCCTGCGCGAGCGTCCGGTGGGGAGCGGGCCGTTTAAGTTCAAATCCTGGGAGAAGGGGACGGCGCTGGTCCTGGAGGCCTACCGCGGCTATTGGGACCCCGCGCTCCCGCGCGTCGATTCGCTGAGCTTCCGCTTCATCCCCGCCGAGCGCCAGGTCGAGGAGCTGCTCGCCGGGCGCCTCGACGTCCTCACCTCGCTGCCCGGGACCCGCACCCTCGACGTCCAAAAGAACCCGAGGACGGCGGTCTTGAAGCGTCCGACCTACTACACGGTGGCGGCCAACTTCAACACCGGCCGCAAGCCGCTCTCCGACCCCAAGGTTCGCGAGGCTTTGAACCTCGCGGTCGACCGGGCGGACCTGGTCCGCTACGACATCTTCGGCAACGGCACCCCGGTGGGGACCCTGAGCCTGCCGGGCGAGTTCGGCCACGACGACACGGTCGAGCCTTACCCCCACGACCCGGCGCGGGCCCGGGTTCTGCTCCGGGAGGCCGGCTATCCCGAAGGGTTTACGCTCAAGGCCCTGCTCAAGCTCAACGCGGAGCGGACCGGACGCATCCTGGCCCGCCAGCTCGCCGAGGTCGGGGTCAAGCTCGACGTGACGACCTTCAAGGACAGCGAGATGTTCGAGTACTACCGCGACAAGGGCCGCTGGGACATCTCCATCTACGACTGCCCGGACCCCATGCACCACGCCTTCTTCATCCGGTCCATCTTCCTGGGCGGGGGCTCCCCTTTCTCGCTGGCCGCCGACGCGGGCGTCGACGAGCGCATCGCCCGGCTCGTGACCGCCCTGGACCCGGAGGAGCAGCGCTCGGTCTCGCGCGAGCTCGACCGCTACATCCGCGCGGGGCACCTGGCTCTGCCGACCTACCAGCGCAACCGCACCTACGGCCTGCGCAAGGGGGTGTTGTTCGAGCCGTACGTCTCCGGGATGCCGTACTTCTATGAAACCTCCATCGCGGCGCCGTAAGCGGGCCGGGCGTCTTCGGGTCTCGCGGCTGGAACGGCTCCCGAAGACATCCTTCGGGAAGCTCGTGACCCGGGCGCTGGGCGGAGGCCCGGCGTTGGGCGGCGTGTCCATCCTGCATGAAAGCCTCCCGCCGCGGACCGAGCTCCCGACGGTCACGCACCGGCGCACGACCGAGTGGGTGTACTGCACCGCCGGGAAGATGACCGCCGTCCTGGGCGGGCGCCGCTACGCGCTGCGGGAAGGCGCCGTCGTCCTCATCCCGCCGGGCACGCCCCACAAGTTCCGGACGGGCGCCGGGACCTGCTGCGCCATCTCCATCTTCCACCCGGCGCTCAAGGTCGGGAAGGGCGCCGACATCCAGACGGGACCGTAGTCCCCGCGCTCCCGACGGAGCGATTTACGCGCTGCGGGCGCGTGGGTTCGAGAGTCGCAAACGGCAGCGACTCTCGAACCTCCTCTCCGTGAACGACGACGTTTTGGATTTCAAGAGGGGCCCACCAGGGGTTTTCATTGGGGTCCGTCTCTCCGCGAGACCGAGTCGTCCACAACCAAGTGGGCGAATTTGAATAAAATTACGCTTCAAATCTCAGGAGTTTTTACCGCCAAAATGGCGGTAATATCTATCGAGAATTCCGAGATAAATTTTGCCAAATCTGACCACCCCCCTTGTGGATGAGCAGGGCTGCACGCCCACCGCCGTTCATTGAGAGGAGGTTCGAGGATTCCGGACGTTCGGAATCCTCGAACCCACGCGCCCAAGGCGCGTAAACGGCGCCGTTCAACGGCCGGTTCGGGGGGAAAACGTCCGGGAACTGGGACTTCCCCCGGGGTTGCGCCCCCGAGCTCCCGGCCCTACACTGGGGCATGCCGTCCCCGACGCGGCCCGGCTCCCTGTCGGCCCGCCTCCTCGTCTGGATCCTTCCCATCGCCCTGAGCGCGATGTCCGCCGTCGCGGCCGCGAGCTACCTCATCGCCCGCGGCGTCATCCTGCGGGAGACCCAGAAGGGCGTCGAGGCCGTCACGCTCGCCGCGGCCGCCCAGGTGCGCGCCTACTTCGAGCAGCGCGGCAACGACCTGGCGACCATCGCCCAGTCCCCGCTGTTCCGCGACCACTACATGAACGTCGGCTACGGCTTGGAGCAGGAGGCCGAGGTCTATCGGCGCGAAATCGCCCGCATGCTCGTGGACCTCGAGCGGCGCGCGGGGGCCTACCCGCGCCTGAGCTACCTGGACGCCGCGGGGCGCGAGGTCGTCCGCGTGGAGGAGGGGCGGATGGTCGAACGCCCGGGCCCGTACGCGCGAGGGGACTTCTTCCGGGCGCTTAAGGCGTTGAAGGCCGGCCAGCGCCTGACGACCCCCATCGCGCGGGTGGCCTGGCACGGCGCCCCGGTGGTCTGGTACGGAACGCCCTTCAAAGACGAGTCGGGGCGCTTCCGCGGGGCGCTCGTCTTCGCGGTCAGCCTGCAGCCGGTCTACGACTCCCTCGGCCGAATCCATCTAGGCGTGTCGGGCCGGTCCTTCCTTTCGGCGCGCAGCCGCGCCTCCCTGCACGGGGAGTACGGCGCGGCGTCGGAGACCTTGACCTCGGAATTCCCCATCGCCGGAACGCCCTGGTCGGTCGTCACCGCCGTCAACCGGCATGACTTCCTCGACCGCCTGACCTGGGTCAGCACCGCGACGCTTGTGCTGCTGCTCTTGACCGCGGCGGCGCTGGTCGCGGCCATCTCGCGCCAGGTCCGGGCGCTCCTCAAGCCGCTCCAGGACCTGGCCGCCGCCTCCCGCTCCTACGCGGCCGGGGACCTGGGGGTCCGGGTCGCCGCGGAAGGCCCCGGCGAGGTCGCGGCGCTGTCTGAGTCCTTCAACGTGATGGCCGACCGGCTCAAGGCCCGCACCGAGGACCTGGTGCAGCGGGTGCGCGAGCTCTCGGCGCTCCAAAAGATGAACGACGCCGTGCTGCGCCAGCTCGGGCGCGAGGCCATCGGGGGGGCCTGCCTCGACGCCGCCGTCCAGGGCCTTGGCTTCGAACGAGGGAGCCTGTTCTGGGTGGACGAGGAGCGCGGCGAGGCCGTCGGCGGCTGCGCGCGGGGGATGGAAAGCGTGGGTCTCACGGACGAGGAGCTCCGCGGCATGCGCGTGGACCTGGCCGGCGACGACATCCTGGCCCACGTGGTCCGGCGGCGGGCCCCGCTCGTCGTCCCGGACGCCAGAGCGGACGCCCGCTGCGCCCCGCGTTGGGTCGAACGCCTCCAGGCACGTTCGTTCGGGGCGGCCCCCATCGTCTCGCGCGGGAAGGTCATCGCGGTCCTGTGCCTGAGCTCTCCGTCGGTAGAGGGGCCGGTCCCCGCGGCGAAGCTCCCGAGCCTGGCGCTGTTCGCCGGGGCGGCGGGCCTCGCGCTCGAGAACGCGCGCCTCTTGGGCGAGGTGACCGAGTCGGAAGCGCGCTACCGCACCGCGGTGGAGAACTCCCCGCACGCGGTGGTGGGCCTCGACCAGCACTATCGCATCACGCTCTGGAACCGCCGCGCGGAGGCTCTGTTCGGCCACCCGCCCTCGGCGGCCTGGGGCCGCACTTTGGCCCTGGTCTTCGGCGACGCCGTCTACGAGGGCCTCCGGCGCCGCGTCGAGACGGAGGGTGCCGTCGAGCAGGCGGAGGCCGCCGGGAGGACCAAGGACGGGCGCGCGCTCGAGCTCAGCGTCAGTTGGACCGGCCAGAGCGCCGGGCCGGGCGCGGCGCGAGAGTGGTTCGTGGTGATGCAGGACGAGACGGAGCAGAACAGGCTCCAATCCCAGCTCATCCAGGCCGAGAAGATGACGGCGGTCGGGACCCTCATCGCGGGGGTCGCGCACGAGCTCAACAACCCGCTGACCGCCGTCGTCGGGTTCTCCGAGCTGATGAGCGGCAGCCCAGCGGCACCCCAGGAGAAGGAGGACCTGCGTCACCTCTACAGCAGCGCGATGCGCTGCAAGGACATCGTCCAGGGCCTGCTGTTGTTCTCGCGGCAGGGGAAGGTCGGGCGGCACCGCGTGCCGCTCAACCAGGTGGTCCAGGCCACTCTGGGGCTCTTCGAGTACCGGCTGGCGAAGCTCGAGGATATCCGCCTGGAGGTCGACCTCGACCGGACGGCGCCGGCGGCGGCGGGCGAGTTCCAGAAGGTCCAGCAGGTCCTCGTCAACCTCCTGGGCAACGCCTGCGACGCGCTCCAGGGCCTGCCGGGGACCGGGGTCATCCGCGTCGCGACGCGGGCGCGTCCCGAGGGCTGCCGGGTCGAGGTGGAGGACAACGGGCCGGGCGTTCCGGCGGGGCTGCGGGACAGGATCTTCGAGCCGTTCTTCAGCACGAAGCCCGTCGGTCAGGGGACCGGGCTGGGGTTGTCCATCTCGGCCCAGTTGATGCGGGAGTTCGGCGGGACGCTGGCCTACGAGGAAGGGCGCGGCGGGGGGGCCCGGTTCGTCGCCTCCTTCCCGCCGTGTCCGGCGGGCCTGTCGGAGGCGGCGCTCGGGGTCCATCTCCCTCCGCCCGCCCCGGGCCGGCGCGTGCTCGTGGTCGACGACGAGCCGGAGGTCTTGGAGCTGATGGTGCGGCTTCTTAAGGACGACGGCCTCGTCGTCGAGGCTTTCCCGGAGCCGGGCGCCGCCTGGGGCCTCCTCAAGACGGGAGGCTTCGACCTGGTGGTCAGCGACATCAACCTCGGCGGCTTCAAGGGCACCGAATTCTTGAAGGCCGCCCGGGCGATGCCCCGACCTCCGGCTTTCGTCCTGGTCACGGGGAACGTGCTCGGTTCCAAGTCCCTGGAGGACGCCGGGGGGGTGGACGTCCCGGTCGTGACGAAGCCCTTCTTGCGCACCGACTTCCTGCTCGCCGTCCGGCGGGCCCTGCAGAAGGGGAAGGCCGGGAAGCTCTAAGCCCGGTCGAGCGCCGCGCGGACCGCGCGCAAAAGCGAGTCCTCGGTGAAGGGCTTGGCCAACAGGCGCGTGCCGGGGTCGAGCACCCCGTGCTTCGAGATGGCGTTCTCGGAGTAGCCCGAGGTGAACAGGACGGGCGCGCCCGGGCGCTTGGCGAGCAGCGCGTCGGCCAGATCTTTGCCGCTCATCTTGCCGGGCAGGACCACGTCCGTGAGCAGGATGTCGTGGGCCGCGCCGTCCGCCCAGGCGAGCGCCGCGGCGGCCTCCGGGAAACCGGTGACCGCGTAGCCCGCCTTCTCGAGCAGGCGGCGCGTGAGAGCCAGCACCGCGGGCTCGTCCTCAACCAAGAGGACGCGCTCCCCGCGCCCGGGGGCGGGCGGGGCCTGGGGCGCCTCGTCGGCGGCGTCGGCCCCTTCCGCGACCGGCCAGTAGACCCGCATCACGGTCCCGGCGCCCGGCGCCGATTCGACGGCCAGATAGGCGCCGCTCTGCTTGACGATGCCGTAGACGGTCGAAAGACCCAGGCCGGTGCCCTCCCCGGGGGGCTTCGTGGTGAAGAACGGCTCGAAGATGCGCGGCAGCACGTTCGGCGGGATGCCGCGGCCCGTGTCGCGCACGGAGAGAGTCACGTAGTCGCCGGGCAGGATGGACCCGTCGACCCCGGCCACGGGTTCGACGACGAGGGCCTCGCGGACCGCCACCTCGACCTCGCCCCCGCCCGGCATCGCGTCGCGGCTGTTGACGACGAAGTTCAAGATGACCTGCTCGAGCTGGCCGGGGTCGGCCAAGATGCGCGCGCCGCGGCTCTCCGAGACGAAGTGCAGCCGGACGTCCTCGCCGACGATGCGCCGGAGCATCTTCTGCAGGCCGGTGACGACGAGCGCCGGGTCGAGCACGACCGGCTTGATGACCTGTTTGCGGCTGAAGATGAGGAGCTGGCGGGTCAGGTCGGCGGCGCGCCGGGCGCCTTTCTCGATCTCCGCGAGGTCGTCGCGCAGGGCCGAGCCGGGGGGGAGGTCCTGTTGGCCGAGGTGCGCGTAGCCCAAAATGGCGGTGAGGATGTTGTTGAAGTCGTGGGCGATGCCCCCGGCCAGGCGCCCGACGGCCTCGAGCTTCTGCGACTGCAAAAGCTGGTTTTCGAGGGAGCGTTCCTTCGTGACGTCCTTTTTCACCGCGACGAAGTTGGTGATCTTCCCGTGCTCGTCTTTGACGGGGGCGATGGAGGCGTCCTCCTCGTAGAGGGTGCCGTCCTTGCGCTTGTTGACGAGGTGGCCGACCCAGGTGTGGCCGGAGGAGATGGTCCGCCACAGCGCGCTGTAGAACTCGGCGGGGTGGACGCCGCTCTTGAGCGCGCGGGTGTGCCGTCCGACCACCTCCTCCTTCAGATACCCCGTGACGGAGCCGAACGCGGGGTTCACGTATTGGATGACCCCCTTGTCGTCCGTGATGATGATGGCCTCGGCGGCGCATTCGACGGCCTGCAGGACGCGGCGGTAGTCCTTCCAAGACGCTTCGAGGGCCTCTTCGGATTTGACGGACTCGGTGACGTCCTCGAGCGTGCCGAGGATGAGGGTCGGTTCGCCCGCCGCCGAGCGTTCGAACACGACGCCGCGGACCCGGACGTGCTTCCAACCGGCCTCTTTGGACTTGAGCCGGGTGGCCGCCTGGACCACCTCGCCGTCCGACGCCTCGGCGAGGGACTCCAAGAAGGCCGAGTAGTCGGCGACGTCGTCGGGGTGGAGCCGTCCCAGGACGAACGAAGGGCCGAAGCGGTGCGCCGCATCGAGCGGGGCCTCCAGGATGGCGGCGAGGGCGGGCGTCGCGAACACCGTTTCGCGGGTCTTCGTGTCGAGGATGAAGATGCCTAAGGGCAAAGTCGTGGCGACGTGTTCCAAGAGCCTTCTGTTCTTGGCCAGCTCCGCGTCGACGCGCAGCGAGCGCTCGGCGGCCGCGAACGCCCCGCAGGCGGTCGCGAAGTAAGCGGCGATGCTCGCGACGACGGAGCGGGCCTCGCCCTCGAAGAAGGCCGGCGAGGGGGAGGAGACCACCAGCACGTCCCCGGCGCCCGCGTCCGAGAGCGGGACCGCCATCGCCGAGCGCACGCCCTGGGCGGCCCCGAAGGCCCGGCACAGGGGGACGTTCTCGTCCACGGCGAAGTCGTCGACCACCACGGTGCGGCCCGAGACGAACGCCGCCGCGGCGGAGGAGCGCTCGGCCTCCGAGGCCGGATGAGCGGGGATGGAGGGGGGGAGGGTCGTCCCCGGGAGCAGGCCGCCGCTCGCGTACGGGGCGAGGCGGTCCCCCGCGACGGGCTCCCAGAAGACGACGAACTTGAAGGCGCCCGTCTCGCCCAGGGCCCGGCAGATCTCCGCCGCCAGCTCCGGCCGGGTGCGGGCCATGCGGCTCGCCGCCGCGCAGACGCGCAGCGCGTCGTGGAGCCGGGTCAGCTGGGCGAGGCGCTCGTCGGCGGCCGTGCTCTCCTCCTCGGCCGAGCGCATCAGCCGCGAGATGAGGAAGAACGCTCCGGCGACCGCCAACGCGCCGAGCGTCCCGAACACGCCGGCGAGCAGGCGCGAGTCCGACCAGGCCTTCCCCACCTCGCGGGCCGCGACGGGCGTCCACCCCAGCCAAAGGGACCGCGCCGGCATCGCGAACACGGTCCGGCCGAAATGGTCCTGTCCTGCGGCCATCGTCCCGCCCGCGAGCGCCTTGCCGACGGCTGAGTCGGCCGGGAGTTGGAACACCTTTGTGGCGCCCAGGCGTTCCGGCTCGTGGTCGGCGACCTCGATGCCGTCTCCCCGGCGGCGCGCCAGATAGAGGTCGAGCCCTCCCGGGGCGGGTGGGGAGCCGCTTGAGAGCGAAGGGAGGACGCCGTAGGAGATGTCGGTCTTAAAGGCGATCAGGAGCGGGCCGGAGCGGGCGAAGGCGAGCGTCATCGGGCGCCCGCTTTCGACCGAAAGCTCGGAGAAGGCCACTTCGTCGTCGGGCGGCGGCCGCTTCGGGAACTTGGACGGGGCGAGGGACTCGGACCCCGGGCGGACGCCGCTCCACAGCAGGGCCCCTGACGACGAGAAGACGTCCACGCGGGCGTACTCCCGGTGGCCGCGCAAGGCGAGGGCGAACCAGTCCTTGGCCTTGGCCGCGGCGTCGTGCCCGCCGCTCGCTAGCCCGGCGAGCGCCCGGCGTGACGCGGGGCTCAGGGCGTAATGGGCGAGGTCGGCCGCGCGTTCTCCCTTCCAGCGCTCGAGGCGGAGGGCTTCGGCAGGGACGAGGCTCTCGAACAGGTCGCGGTTGCGCTGCGCGAGCTGCTCGGTGTGCCAGGCGTAGGCGAGGTAGCCGATGAGGGTGAGGCTCGCGCCCAGGGACCCGAACCCCAGGGTAAAGAGAACGTTGCGACGGGCCCGATGCGGTGCCATGTTCCCCCTCGGTCTTGGTGTGTAGCAACGCAATTGCCACGCCTCCCGCTGGCGCCGCGCCTCCGCGGAGGGTATCCTAGTCGGGATGGCGGCGAGAACCCTGGGCGTGGCCGGAGGCGTGGCCGCCGCCGCGGCTTTGGCGGCGGCCGGCTACCTCGCCTGGCTGCCCGACGTCTCCGAGCTCAAGACCCATAACCCCACAACCACCCGCTACACCGCCATCTACGCGCGGCGGATGGCGCGCTCCGGTCAGAAGGCGGGGACCGCGATGACCTGGGTCCCGCTGGCGGACATGTCCCCGCACCTGGTGCGGGCCGTCCTCATCGCGGAGGACGACCGCTACTGGCGCCACCGCGGGGTGGACTGGCGCCAGGTGCGCCTCGCCACCAAGCAGGGCCTGCGCGGCGGCCGGATGCGCGGGGCGAGCACCATCTCGCAGCAGGTCGCGCGCAACCTCTTTCTTTCGCCGGAGAAATCCCTCGGGCGCAAGCTCAAGGAGGTCCTCTTCGCGCGCCACCTGGAGCGTACGCTCGGCAAGGAGCGGGTCCTCGAGCTCTATCTGAACGTGGTCGAGTGGGGGGAGGGCGTGTTCGGGGCCGAGGCGGCGAGCTGGACCTACTACGACAAGCCCGCCAGCGACCTGACCCCCGAGGAGGCCGTGGGCCTGGCGGCCGCCCTGCCCAGCCCCTACGACCGCAATCCCTCCGTCGAGCCGGACGCGCGGCTCGTCAAGCTCCGGGGCGTCTATCTCGAACGGCTGATGCGCGAAATCGGCCCGTGGCCGCCGCCTGTACAAGGGGAGTCTTTTAATCCATAATAGGCCCGCATGCTCGACTATATCTTTGGGATGTTCTCGAACGACATGGGCATCGACCTCGGCACGGCCAACACCTTGGTCTGCGTCAAGGGCAAGGACATCGTCCTGCGCGAGCCCTCCGTCGTGGCCCTCGACAAGGAGACCCGCAAGGTCCTGGCCGTGGGCACCGAGGCCAAGCGCATGCTGGGCCGCACACCCGAGTCCATCATCACCGTCCGTCCTTTGAAGAACGGCGTCATCGCCGACTTCTACGTGACCCAAGAGATGATCAAGTTCTTCATCCGCAAGGTGCACGCGCGCTCGAGCCTGCTGCGCCCCCGCATCGTCATCAGCGTCCCCTCCGGCATCACCGAGGTCGAGCGGCGCGCCGTGCAGGAGTCGGCCGAGCAGGCCGGCGCCCGCGAGGTCTTCCTCATCGACGAGGCCATGGCCTCGGCCATCGGCGCGGGGCTCCCGGTCTCCGAGCCCAACGCCTCGATGATCGTGGACATCGGCGGCGGCGCCACCGAGGCCGCGGTGATCTCCCTGGGCGGCATGGTCGTCTCCAAGTGCATCGGCATCGCCGGCGACGAGTTCGACGAGGCGGTCCAGCAGTTCTTGCGCCGCAAGCACAACCTCATCATCGGCGAGGCGACGGCCGAGGAGATCAAGCTCCGCATCGGCTCGGTGTATCCCCTCAAGGAAGAGATGACGATGGAGGTCAAGGGCCGCGACCAGGCCACCGGCCTGCCGCGCACCGTCCTCATCAGCTCGGAGGAGGTCCGCGGCGCGCTCAAGGAGCCCGTCAACCTCATCCTCGACATGATCAAGGACGCTTTGGAAGAGACCCCCGCCGAGCTCTCGGCCGACCTCGTCGACCGCGGCATCGTCCTCGCGGGCGGCGGCGCCCTCCTGCGCGGCCTCCCGGACCTCATCCGCCAGGAGACCGAGCTGCCCGTCCAGCGCGCCGAGGACCCGCTCACCTGCGTGGCCATCGGCACGGGCCGCTACCTGGAAGTCCTGGATGAGATGCAGAAGAGCGGGCGCGTGAACCTCTCGCGCATCAAGCGCTCCCTCAACAAGAACGGCACCTAGCCCTCACCCCAGCCCTCTCCCGCAAGCGGGAGAGGGAGACCGGCTCCGTTGTTTCCTCTCCCGCGAAGCGGGAGAGGGTAGGGTGAGGGAAAAGAAGAAGCCCCCCGGTCTCCCGGGGGGCTCTTCTTTTGAGGGTACTGGTCCCTAGCGGTGGACCATGTACTGGGCCGCGGAGGTCCAGGCCGAGGTGATGTTGTCCCACCACCCCTCCGCCTCGACGTACCCGCCCGTGGGGCCGGGCTGGCCCGCGCGGGGCGCGGCGACCTTGATGCCGTGGGCGGCGGCGGCCGCCTTGATCTGCTCGAAGTGCGGCGCCACGCCCTGGTCGTTGACGTCGCGCATCAGCACGGAGTTGATGAACGCCGGGATGTCGCGGTTCGAGGCGAGGATGGCCGGCAGGATGAGCGCCTGCGCCACGGCCTTGCCCTCGATCTCCCCGAGCGCGGCGATGAGCGCCTTGCGCAGCTTCCACGCGAAGCCGCCGCCGGCCTGGCCCTGGTCGTGCACCTCGTCGCGCGAGCGGTACTGGTACTTGTTGTCGCCGTGGCGGATGTAGTCGGGGGTGGAGTTCTTCAGGAACCCGCGGCCGATGATCGGCTGCCCCGTCAGGTACATCGCGAGCATGTCGCCGATGGCCTCGGAGAGGCCGCCGTTCGGGATGCCGTGGTGGGCCGCGTCGTCGAGCGCGTGGCCGTACTCGTGCTGGCTGACGTCGTTGTACGAGGAGTTCGCGCAGCGGGAGCTGGACTTGAAGAAGTTGAGGCTCGGGCTGTAAGGCGTGTAGTAGGCGTTGCACTCGTCGTCGATGTTGGTCTTGACCAGCATCGGCTTGTCGAGGGCGGCGATGTGGATGCCGTTGTTGGTGAGGAACTCGTGGATGGAGGTCGTGTGGACGTAGGCGTTGACCTGGGCCAGGAAGTTCTCCTCCTTGCCCTCGGGGTTGAACACGACCCGGAGCTCCTCGCCGGGCTTCGCCGTCACGGTGACGACGAGGTCCTTGTGTTCCTGGTCCTCGACGTACGCGAAGCGGCCGGAGAGCTTCACGGTCAGCTGGACGGGGGCCTCGCCCTCGCCTTCGACCTTGAACTTGCCTTCCGCATCGGCGAAGTACGACTTGCCGTTGGAGGCCTTGATCTCGACGTGGCCCAGCGCCATCGGGGTGGGGACGCCCTGCTCGATGGGGCCGTCGGCGATGCCGCGCCCCTGCGCGTCGCCCGAGACGGTCAGCTTGTGGCGGATGTCCCAGGCGAAGGTCTCGCCGGTGTTGATGTCCACGGCGGCCATCAGGGTCTTGGCCTTGGACAGCATCAGCCGGGCCGCGCGCCACTGGCCGCCCAGGTGCATGACCCGCACGCCCTGGTCGTTGAAGTCCTCGGCCGAGGCGGTCGGATGTCCCAGGCGGACCGCGGCGCGCTCGAGGATGGCGCGGTCGTCCAGGCGGCCGAACGTGTCGACGTTGAGCCACGGGTAGAGGTTCGCGGAGGAGCCGATGACGACCGGCTTGCCGGCGACGACCTTCACGGTGAAGCCCAGGAACGTGCCCTCGACCTCGACGCCGTTGTGGAGCTGGATGAAGTTCACGTAGTAGGTGTCCGACAGGCCGGCCTGGCCGACGACCTTGGTCGCCATGACCGTGCGCAGCTGGGCCGGCGAGATGCCGCCGAACTCGCCGCGCTCCTCGGCCACGAGGCGCCGGAGGGCGGCCTCGACGCCGGCCGCGTCGCTCGGCGCGCCGGCCAGCTCCAGGGGCGCGATGCTCTTGGCGCCGAAGACGCGGGCCAGGAGGTTGGGGCGCTTCGCGGCGCCGGGCATCTGCACCTTGTCCCAGCTGACGCCGGGGACTTCGGTGCGCCGGGGCTGCGCGGGGGTCGGGTCGAGGCGGACGCCGTCGGTCTGCTGGCGGCCTTCGTCCTCGGGGCGGAAGGAGGTCGCGGCGCCGCGGCCTTCGAACATCCGGTCGAGGCGGCCGAAGCTCAGGCTCGACGTGACGGCCTTGAAGACCCGGGCCAGAGGGCCGCGGGTGGGCGCATCTTCCTTAATAGGGGCCCGCGCGCCGACGGTCTCGGGAGCGGCGGTCAGGGAGCCGGTGACCTGGCCGTTGCGGACGACGTTGGCCGGGGCTTCGGCGGCGACGACGGAGAGGCCGACCGAGCCGGCGTGGGCCTCGGAGACGCCGTTGACGGCGGCGGCGGCCGGGGCGGCCGAGAGGGCCGAGACCGTGGGGACCGCGGAGAGGGCCGAGGGGAGGACCGGCGAGGTCAGCGCGGGGGCGGCCAGCGTCGGCGCGAGGCCGGGGCGGGCGGAGAGGCCGGAGATCGCGGCGCCGGCGGCGCCGGGGATCGCCGAGACCGCGGGGGCCGCGACGGAGCGGCCGACGACGGCCTGAGCCCACACGGGGGTCGGGCCGAGGGCGAGCGTCGCGGCGAGGAGCGTCGAGAAGGTCTTAACGAGGGGATGGTTCATTTCACTCTCCAAGGTGCGTGACCCGGATGGTACAACGCGGCGGCTCCGAACCCCTTGAGCCGAAGGACCCCGGAGCGCGGTGTTATATGGACCACGCGCGATTGGGCCGAAGGACCTAAGGGTGATAGAGGCCGAACAAGGAGTTTCAGAGAGGTTCAGGGAGTTCGGTCGGAATATATTTTTTAGACCTCTGTTTCCCTGACACTCCTTGAAACTCCCTGTGAATCTTTTAACTCCCTTGGGACGCAACAGGTCCGTAATGTGGTATTGATACAACCGCCGTATGAGAGGAGAGGCCGTGCTGGACCTCCTGCGGCGCCACAGAGACGAATGGATCGTCCTCGACCGAACCTTGGTCGTCCTCGACAGCGGCCCGGAGCTGGCGCCGCTGCGCGTGCGCTGGGCCGCGCGGCCCGCCACCTACTTGCGCTCGCCGCGCTGAGCGCCCCCGCCTCCGCCGAGGCGCCCGTCTTCGGCCCGCTCGGCCGCCAGCCGCTTCCCACCGGCGAAGAGCGCGCCCAGGTCGGCGTCCTGCGGGCGGGGACGATGCTCCACGGCCCCCAGGGCGGCCCGGCCGCGCGCCCCGACGGCTCGGGCAAGGCGCTCGCGCTCTACCAGCTCTCCCTCGTCGACATGTACCGCTCGAAGGGCTTCGCGCTGATGGGCGACGCCTTCTTCCTCTCCGACCGGCGCACCGGTCCGGCGTACTCGCCGACGCAGGCGAGCTGGCTGCTCGGCGCCGCCGCGGACCACATGGGCATGCGCTTCGAGGTCGCCCGCGAGGACCACCGCCCGCTCGACCACGACTCGGCGCGCGCGCAGGCTTGGCGGACCGGGGTGCGTTCGAGCTGGGGGGGCAACGCCAAGTCGCGCGGCGACGCGCGGCTGCCGTCCGGGATGTCCTATATCCGGCCGAACACGACTCCGGCGCTCGAAGGGGACTGGGGCCTCGACTGGTATTTCTTCAACAAGACCCTGCCGGCGCGCTCCGACCGGACCGGCGTCGCTCACCTGCGCTACGGCCTGCGCGGCTCGCTGACGGGCCCCAAGGTCCCCTGGACCTTCGTGGGCTCCGCCGAGTTCGTCACGACCGGCGCACGCTGGGGGGCGGCGGAGCTGCAGTCCTCGGTGGGCGGCGGTTGGCGCTGGAAGGACGGGGTGCTGGCCGTCACGCGGGAAGGGCGCGACGTCTTGGACGGGCCCGGCTACCACTCCTGGTGGCAGGCGACGTTCTCCTGGTCGTTCGCGGCGCCCGAAGGCGCGCTCTAGACCGTTCTCCCTCTCCCCCTTGGGGGAGAGGGTGGGGTGAGGGGAATGCCCTCACCCCGGCCCTCTCCCGCTGCGCGGGAGAGGGAGACCTCCGGCGCCCGTCGCTGCCCTCCAACAACCTAGGCCCTAGGGCCTGAAAAATACCGGGACTCTTGACTCATTGCCGGCCTGGGCCTATTGGTTATCATGGGCCCGAAGGACCTATGTAGGACCTAGGACTTAGAGAGGCCCATGAAACTGCTGCTGACCTTGGCCCTGACCGCCGCGACCGCCGCCCAAGCCGCCGCGCAGGCCCCCCAGACCCCGAAGCGCCTTATCGTCGGTTTCAAAGCGGACGTCGACGCGGCCCGCCAGGCCGAGCTCCTCGGCCGGTTCGGCCTCTCGGACGTGGAGGCGCTGGACGTCCTCAACGCCCGTGTGGTCGAGGCCCCGACCGGCGCTTTCCAGCCCGCGGCGGTGCGCCTGATGGCCGACCCCGCGGTCTACTACGTGGAAGAGGACTTCTACACGAACTGGCTCAACGCCGCCGCGCCGGTCTCCTTCTCGCAGGTACCGCTGCCCGACATGGCCGCCATCATGGCGGAACTCCCGAAATTCGAGCAGAAGACCGCCGCCTCGGGGGAGCTGCCCTGGGGCATCGTCCGGGTGAACGCCCAGGGCGCGTGGGCGCGCGGCGTGGACGGCCGCGGCGTCAAGGTCGCGGTCATCGACACCGGCATCGACTGCAAGCACCCCGACCTGGCCGCCAACTGCGCCGGCGGCTACAACGCCATCGACTCGAACAAGCCCCCGATGGACGACAACAGCCACGGCACGCACGTCGCGGGCACCATCGCGGCGGTCAAGGACGGCAAGGGCGTCGTCGGCGTGGCGCCGGCCGCCCGGCTCTACGCGGTGAAGGTCTTGGACGGCGAGGGCGGCGGGTCGCTCACGAGCATCATCAAGGGCATCGTCTGGGCCGGCCGCAACGGGATGCAGGTCGCCAACATGTCGCTCGGCGCCCCGGTGGGCTCGGTCTTCATGCGCCTCGCGGTCACGTACGCCAAGTCCAAGGGCGTCGCCATCCTCGCGGCGGCCGGCAACTCGGGCGGCTCGGTGGGCTACCCGGCGGCCTACGAGGACACCATCGCGGTCGCCGCGGCGGACTCCTCGGACAAGCTCGCGGACTTCTCGAGCCGGGGCAAGCAGGTGGACTTCATCGCCCCCGGCGTCGACGTCGAGTCGAGCGTGCCGGGCGGCAAGTACGACCGCTACTCGGGCACCTCGATGGCGACCCCGCACATGACCGGCCTGGCGGCGCTGGCCGTCCAGCAGGGCGCCTCGGGCAAGGACGCGGTGATGGCCGCGCTGCGGCGGGCCGCGAAGCCGCTCGCCAGCCTTAAACCGGAGGAGCAGGGCGTCGGCATGCCGGACGCCGGGCTCATCCTCGGCAAGTAGGTCTTTTGCCTGACCCCCGTATGGGCACAAGCGCCCATACGG
Organism: bacterium; assembly: GCA_004322435.1. Classification (GTDB taxonomy): domain Bacteria; phylum Elusimicrobiota; class Elusimicrobia; order UBA1565; family UBA1565; genus SCTT01. The sequence continues at coordinate 2,569 of SCTT01000538.1, read as the reverse complement.
GGGTCTTCCATTTCGGATTAGAATCGGGGCGTGCTGAGCCGAGCCCTCCTCGCCGCCTGTCTCGCCGCCCCCGCCTCCGCCCAGCGCGTCGTGCTCCCGCGCGCGGCGGCCGTCCCGACTCCCTTGGCTCCCATCGTCGGCCTCGCGCCCGCGCCTCTGGCGGGACCGACCCTGTCCTTGCCCGGCTCCGTCGCGCCGCGCCTGTCTTTGCCGTCGGCGTCCGCGGCCCTGCCCCTCCCGGTCCTGCCGGCGGCCGCGGCGCGCGCCGCCGTTCCCGCAGCCGTCCTGCTGGCGGCGCCTGCGGCTCCGGCCGCCGCGGCGGTCATCCCCTCGGACCTCCCTCCCTCCGGCGGGCGCTTCGCCAAGGGGCTCAAGGTCATCCCCGCGGCGTTCGGCCGGCTGGGGCGCATGTCCCTCGACGGCTTGCGCGGCGCCCTCGGGCGCGCCTTCGACGGCCAGGACACGCGCCCAGCGCCGCCCGTCCCCGCCGACCCGGCCGACCGCATCGAGTTCAACGGCATCGCGCTCCCGCGCCGGGCCTTCAGCGACGAGTCGCGCATCAGCGCGGCCCTCGTGCAGGTCATCGACGCCTCGCGCGAGACGCTCGACGTCGCCATCCACGGCCTCCAGCTCCGCGAAGTGGCCGCGGCCCTGGCGCGCGCCAAGGCCCGCGGCGTGCGCGTGCGCATCGTGATGAACGAGACGCACGTGTGGCCCCGCAAGCCGGGCGAGAAGCGCTCGCCCGAGGTGCAGGCGCTCTTGGACGGCGGCTTCGAGATGCGCGCCTTGCGCGGCTCCCGCGAGTACGGCGTGATGCACAACAAGTTCCTCGTCGCGGACTCCAAGCTCCTGTGGGCCGGCTCCTACAACTGGACCCGGGCCGCCGACGACATGCATCTGGAGAACGTCTTTCTGACCGACGACGCCCACCGCATCGGGGGCTTCGCCGGGTATTGGCGCTGGATGTGGGACCAGGGGCGTCCCGCGGACCGGAAGCCGCCGGACACCGAGACGGGACCCGAGCCTGCGGGGCCCCCGCCCGAGGATGCCGAGCGGCCCGTGACCTTCAACGGCGTCTCGTTGCCTGCTTTCGCCTTCGCGCCCCGCGGCACGGCGGAACAGTGGTTGGCGGCCGCTGTCGCAGCCGCCAAGAAGTCGGTGGACGTCGCCATGTTCTCGTTCACCTCGCCGGAGCTCAAGGAGGCCCTGGCCGCCGCGAAGGCGCGCGGCGTCAAGGTGCGCCTCCTCTTCGACGCGCGCAACGCCGCGACCCTCGACACGATGAAGTGGTTCATCGCCGAGGGCTACGACGTGCGCATCCGGCCCGGCCGGGACGGGCGCCGCGGCGTGCTGCACAACAAGTACGCGGTCTTCGACGGCGTCCTGGTCTCCGCGGGGTCGTACAACTGGACCGAGAACGCCGACAAGAACAACTTCGAGAACATGAGCTTCCTCGACCGGGCCGCGGACGCGCGCGGCTACGGAGCGTACTACGAGAGGATGTGGGCGGGAGCGAAGGTCCCGACGCCGGCCGAGCTCGAGAAGTGGGCCCGGCCCTTCGACGCTAAGGACTGACGGGCTTTAAGTCGTAGGGGCCGTCGGTGACGGCCATGAAGACGGCCTTCCCCCAGCCTTTGACCGTCAGCGCATGCGCGGTCCCCGCGGGCAGCACGACGTAGTCCCCCGAAGACAGGGTGCGGGTCGTCGCCCCCGCCGAGACCTCGAGGCGGCCCTTCATGATGACCAGGGTCTCCGCGCAGGAGTGCGAGTGCGCCGGCACGGAGAAGCCCGACGGGAAGCGGACCAAGGCCTGGATGCCGTGGCTGACGGGGTCCTCCCGGACCAGGTGGTACTCGGCGCCGGGCGGCAGGTTCGACGGCGGGCGCCAGTCGCTCTCGGCGGGGCTGCCGAAGACGACCTGGCCGGCGGGCGTCTGGGCGCCGGCCCAGAGCGCGCCGACGAAGAGGAGGGCGAGGGCGGCCGTTCGCTTCACGCCGCCATTGTAGCCTCAACGGGCACAGAGTTACAATGAGGCTATGCCCCTCCGCTCGGCCCTCGCCCTCCTGCTCGCCGCCCTCCCCGCCGCGGCCCTCATCCCGGCCTACCGCGCCGAGCGCCTGAGCGAGCTGCAGGGCGCGGGCCGGGTCGTCCTCGTCTATTTCACCTCGCAGACCTGCACGCTCTGCCGCCAGCAGGAGGAGACGCTCGAGCGGCTCCAGCAGGGCGGCTCCAAGTCCGCCCCCGCCATCCTCCAGGCCGACTTCGACTCGGACGCCGAGCTGCGGCGGACCTGGGGTGTGACGACGCCGGGGACCCTCGTGCTGCTGCGCGGCCCCGCGGTCGTCGACAAGTCCACCGGCCTCGTCAGCGAGGACGACATCCGCCAGTTCGTCCGCGACGGCGTCTCGCGCTCCCGCGGACGCCCCAAGGCCCGCGCGCCCCGGCCCGTCCGCCCGAAGCGATGACTTCCGCCGGGCTGGCGCTGGCCCTGGCGCTCGCCGGGCCGGCCGCGGCCGCGCCTCGGCGCCCGGTCCACATCCTCTCCTTCGGACGCGCCGAACACTCCGTC
>SCTT01000537.1 GCA_004322435.1 bacterium | reverse complement strand
GAAGCCGGCGAGGATGACCGCCAGCGAGAGGTGTTTAGGGCCGCGGCCGGCGGCCGCCAGCAGCGTGCGCAGGTAGGGGCCCGCCAGCGCGGGCCTTAGGAGGAAGTAGGCCGACACGCGCAGGAAGGTCCAAGCGAAGCGCGGGAACAAGAGCGGCGATGGGCGGTGGCGGCCGTGCGGCTTGAACCATTCGAGGAAGCCGCGCACGCGCGCGAAGTAGTTGGCCGGGTCGTAGAGGCGCGCCAGCGCCGCCCGGTACTCGCCTAAGACCTCGGCCCGCGGGCGGCGGGTCAGGAAGTTGAGTCCCCCCGTCATCTGGTCGACTTCCTCGGGGCGCACCTCGGTGCCCCGGGCCCGGGTCAGCAGGCGGCCTTCCGCGGCCAAGCGCCGGTCGAGCTGGGTGTTGGGCAGCGAGGTCAACAGGCCCGTCATCGCGGTGGCGACGCGCGTCTCCTCGACGCAGGCGGCGAGCGCTTCCCCGGCCCCGGCTTTCTCCCCGTCGAAGCCCAGGATGAAACCGGCGTAGACCATCATCCCCGCCTCGTTGAGCTTGCGCACCGCGTCGGCCAAAGGCGCCAGGGTGTTCTGCTTCTTCTGGGTCTGGCGCAGGAGCTCGGGGTCGGGCGTCTCGATGCCCACGAAGACGAAGCGGAAGTCCGCTCGGCGCATGAGCTCCAAGAGCTCGGGGTCGGCCGCCAAGGTCACCGTCGCCTCCGTCGAGAAGTAGAACGGCCAGCCGCGGGCCTCGGACCAGGCGACGAGCTCGCGCAGGAAGGCCTTCACGGCCCGCTTGTCGCCGATGAAGTTGTCATCGACGAAGTCCACGTGGCCGCGGTAGCCCAACGCCAGCAGCGCCTCGAGCTCGCGGAACATGCGGGCGGGGGTCTTGAGGCGCGGCACGCGCCCGTAGAGCTCGATGATGTCGCAGAACTCGCAGTTGTAGGGGCAGCCGCGCGAGAGCTGGACGCCGACGTAGAGGTAGTCCGAGAAGCGCAGAAGGTCGAAGCGAGGGATCGGGCTCCGCTCCACGTCGGCCTTGGCCTCGCCGGCCGCGAAGCGCCCCGTGCGCTCGCCGTGCTCCCAGGCGGCGAGGAAGGCGGGCACCGTGAGCTCGGCCTCGCCCAGGACCAGGAAATCGGCTCCCTCATAGAGCGCGGGCTGGGAGGTCGCGTCGGGGCCGCCCACGACGACCGTCTTGCCGCGCGCCTTGAGCTCGCGGATGAGCCGCAGCGTCTCGAGCTGCTGGGTGATCATCCCGCCCGTCATCACGAGGTCGGCCCAGGCGAGGTCCGCCTCCGAGAGGTCCCGGGCGTTCAAGTCCACGAGGCGGCACTCCCAGGACTTTGGCAAGAGGGCGGCGACGGTCAGAAGGCCCAGGGGCTGCGTGATGTACTTGCGGCCCGCCAGCGGCATGATGTCCGCGAAGTTCCAGAAGCTCGCGTCGGAGAACTTCGGGTAGACGAGCAGGCAGCGGGTCGCGGGCGGCACTCCGCTAGGGTAGGGGGGACCCCGGGCGGGGTCAAGAGGCCGGGGCGTCCAGTTCCCGGGGTTTCGATGCGTTGCGGCCGTCGCGTTGAGAGGGCGGGTCCTGTCCGCCGGGGCGCGCTCGCCGCTCCCCCGAACCTTTGAACCTGGCGGTTCCCCCGCTAGTGCCCGCTTCGAACACCGGCTTCCTGATAGCGGGCGCGGGGGCCCCCTCCCACGGGGTCGCTGCGAGCGCACCCCGGCGGCCACCCGCCGTTTCCTTTCGACGGCCCGGCGCCCGAGGGGCCGGACCGGAATCATCGGCACCCCTGTCCGGCTGATGTCCTGCAGCTATCCCTAGGGATAGTCGTCCTGAACCGTTGCAATTCAGGCGAGGCCGTCCACGAGTCACGGCGGGTGACCGCGCGGCCGAATCCGAAGCGACCCCGTGGGAGGGGGCCCCCGTGCTTTTCGCGGGGGAACCGTTAAGGTTCACGGGTTCGGGGGAGCGGAGGATTCGGACGCGCGGGCAGGACCCGCCTTGAAACGCGACGGCCGGACACCCTGAAAAGCCCGGGAACTGAGAGGCCGGGGCCTCAGTGGTCGTATGAATGGATGATCTCGGAGTCGGAGACTTCGAGGGTGTGCGGGATCTTGATGGGCTTGGACTTGACCTTGGAGTCGCCGGCCTTGGGCTTGCCCTTGACGTCGCGCGGGGCGGGGACGTCGATGACCTTGCGCTTGAGGTCGCGGGCCCGCTCGTCCGAGCGGCCGATGGCCTCGTCGAGCTGCTTCATGACGCGGGCGGCCAGCTGGCTGCCGCGCTCGGCGGCCCGGGCGGCCTCGTCGGCGTCCTCTTTGGCGGAGAGCATCTTGCCGGCGTCCTCGACGCCCTCGTCGCGGGCCATCTGCGCGCGGCCGACCCACCAGGGCCGGCGCTGGTCGGAGGCCGATTCCCAGCCGTGGCGGATGACGTCGTTTAAGCGCATCTTGTGGTTGTAGTTGATGCGGTTGCCGCCGCGCGTCTCGAGCTCGCGGCTGTTCATCGTCCGGCGGTCCGCCTCGAAGGTGTCTTCCAAAGCCTTGCGCACGCCGTCCTTGGCGGGGTCGACCTGGTCCTCCATCTTCCGGACCACGTCCTCGGCCTTCTCGACGGAGTTCTTGAGCCATTTGTTGGCGTTGAGGATGACCTCGCGCGAGAACTGCTTGGTCTGGTACTGCGCGTTGACGCCGCGGGTGCGGCGTTCGTTGAGGTGGCCCAGGGCCTCCTCGTCGAGCTTCTGGGCGCCCTCGGCGAAGCCGTCCACCTCGGCGGCGCGCTCCTTGGCGCGGGCGACGAGGGCCTTGGTCTTCTTGAGCTTGAGGAGGGCCACCTTGAGGCGCTTGCGCAGTTCCAGCAGCTCGGGGCGCAGGGTCTCGATGTTCGCCAGCGTCGCGATGGGCACCGGGGAGCCGGGGGATTCCGGGGGGGCCAGGACCATCGCGGACACGGTGTTCTGGGCGACGACGACGACCTCGCCGAGCTTGTCGACCGAGGCGCGGTTGCGCTCGAGGAGGGGGGGCAGCTCCTCGGAGATCTCCTTGAGCTTGTCGCGGGTCTCCTGCAAAGTCTCGGGGGCGACGGCCTCGGCCAGGTCGTTGTAGGCCAGGCGCAAGGACTCCCGGGCCAACTCCGCGTTCCTTAATATGCGGTCGCGGGGGACGTCGTTGCCCTGCTGGAGGTTGCGCTCCAGGTCGTTTAGGAACTGGTCGATGGTCGCCAGGCCGTCCTGGGACACGCCGGGGGCGGTGATGCACAGGCCCAGGTGCTTGACGGTGCTCTGGAGGTCGCGGCGGGAGGGGGTCTTGCGGAACTCGGGGACCGGCTCCTCCTCGGGGCCGCGGGCGCCGGGGACCTGGAAAGCCCGCTTCTGGGCGGCCGCCGGGGCGGACCCCAGGGCCAAGGTCAGGGCGGTGAGGAGGGCCAGCCGGCTCATACCCTATTAATGCGTCCTTTGGCCCCCTCTAACAAAGGCCTGGAGGGCCTGTACGGCCTAGGTCCTAAGGCCCAGAGGGGGGAGGGCCTTCGGAGGCTGGTTCCCCGCCCTCCGGGGCGCTACCATGTCGGTATATGGCGAAGAGTCCCCTGGCGCTCCTGATTTCGGCCGCGTTGCTGGCCCAGCCGGCGGCCGCCGGTTTCGAGCCCGGGCAGTACCGCGAAGAGACCTCTTCTAAGGAGATCGCCGACTTCTACCAGCAGAACCCCGAGATCGCGAAGCTCTCGAAGAAGTTCAAGGAGGACGCCGAACGCCGCAAGCGCCTGGGCAACGAGGACGTCCGCGAGCGGGCCTTGGACGCGACCCTCGACGAGGACGTCATCGCCGAGAACGAGCGCCTCGCGGCGGCCCACCCCGACTCCTACATGAAGGACCTCGTGGCCGAGTATTTGGAGGAGAAGGGCCAGATGGTCGAGGAGAACATCTGGAGCGCCGGCGAGGTGAAGGCCACCCCCGAGGTGCGCCAGCTCTACCGGGACTATTTGAGGAAGCTCTACTGGCAGGGCCACGGCACCGACGGGGACTCCTCGAAGCACGTCGCGCTCATCCGCGGGATGCTCGAGAAGCCGCGCGGCTGGGAGGGCTTCCCCACCGCCAACATGGGGCCGCAGCCTCCCGGCATCGCCGCGACCTACGGCGGCTGGCACGTGAAGATGGGCACCGGGGTCCTCGACATCTGCGTGTTCTCGCACGAGATGTTCCACTGGACCGACGACTTCTTCGGCGGCGTCGACGGCGAGTCGCGGCGCCACGAGGGCGGGCCGGAAGCCCACGCGTACGCCCAGATGTGCAAGGAGCTCTAGGCTTCAGCCGCCCAGCCCCATCATCCGGCACAGCGGGCAGTCCGGGTGCGTCGCCTCCCCCACGACCACGTGCTCGAAACCGTCCCCGCCCTCAGGGAGGGGCGGGAAGCCGCCGGGAAGCGGGAGACCGCCCTTGAGGAACGTCGTCAGGGCTCCCGAAGCCTGGAAGTCGAGCAGCATCATCCCGTAGAACATCGGAGTCGGGTCTTCGACCTCGAGGAACCAGAGCGGACCCTCCTCGCGGGCGAGCGTCAGCGTGCGCTTGCCGTCGCGCAGCCTGAGTTCCGCGGCCTCGCCGCGCCGGACCTGGGCCAGCGCCGCGCGCGCCTCGACGTCCCCCGCCTCCCCCGTCGCCAGCCTCCCGTCCAAGTAGAGTCTCATGTCCCCTCCGGCCGCCGCGCGGCCCTCTACTAGGAATACGCCGACCCCCCCGAAAAAGTTCCCTCTCTCGTCGAGCCGGGAGGCCGAGTCAGCCGGTACACGACCGAGCAGCGCTTGTCGTACACCACGGCCTGGGCGGACGCGTCGTCGACCTGGACGGCCCCCAGCTTCTCGACGGCCTTGCGGGAGCGGAAGTTCTCCGGGCCGATGACGAAATAGACGGTCTCGACGTGCCGGAAGGCGTAGCCGAGCATGAGGCGCTTGAGCTCGCCGTTGGCGCCGGTGCCCCAGAGGCGGCGGGCGAGGAAGGTGTAGCCGATTTCGACCGAGCCGGCGCCCGTCCGGTGGTCGGCGAAGCGGGAACTCCCCACGAGCTCGCCGCTTGAGCGCTCGAGGACGGCCAGCGCGCCCTTCGAGGCTAGGCCGTCGCCAAAGAACTTCTCGAAGCCCGCGCGCGTGTGCCGCGTCTTGTCGGGGTGCTGCTCCCACAAAAGCGGGTCCGAGGCGACGGCGAAGAGGGGCTCGAGGTCGCCCGCGGCCAACGGCCGCAGGCGGAGCGTCTCTCCTTCCAGCGTGGGCTGCCAGTCTGCGCTCACGTCCCCAGTATAGGAATTGGGTACTCCAAATTAGGGACAGTCCCTCATTATGTTTCGTAACCAGGGCCCGCCCCTGGCTGAAAAAAAGAAACCCCCCGCTGCGCGGGGGGTTTCTATCGGAACGGTCCCGTTACGGCTTGAGCGTCATCGTCAGCCGCTGGATGTCGAGGCTGATCAGCGTGCCCTGGTCGTCCTTGAGGCCGGTCGGCAGGGAGAGCTTCACCTCGAACTGCCCGTTCGAGTTCGTGAAGGGCGAGAGGTTCACGCCGCCGATGGCGGTCGACACGCCGCCGCCGAAGTACTCGCCGGCCAGCTGGCGCGGGGTGCCGTCGACGGGGAGCCGGAAGTTGAGGCCGTAGGACTTGCCCGTCACCGTGCTCGTGAACCCGTTGCGGCCGGGGATCTGGAAGCCCACCGACGGGCCCTCGCCGACGATGTCGTACTCGGCGACGCCGCCCTTGTCGCAGGAGACCTTGGCGGTGGCGCGGTACTCGCCCCAGACCTTGATGATGAGCAGGCCCTTGCCCTTGATGGTGAAATCGACGTCCATCGTGCAGTTGATGCCGCGCGCGGGCTCGGAGGCCTTCTCCTCTTTGGCGACGGCGAAGGCGGGGACTTCCGGCATGTCGCCGCCCGTCATGTTGAGGAGCTGGGAGCGGATGGGGAACTTGTTCTGGGCGGACGCGGGGACGGCGAAGGCTACGGCGAGGACGGCGAGCAGGACGTTCTTCATTCTTGTATCACCTCGGGTCGCCCGTCCAGCGGGCTTCCCACCGCGGGACAGAATACGCGAGAGGCCTGCGAACATCTACGGCCCTAGGGCCTATTGAGCGCGGTCAACTACAGATTAGGGACTGTCCCCTATTTGGAGTTGAGGCGGGAGTCGACGACGCGGCGGACTTTGCCGGTGCGGGGGAGGCGGGGGATGCCGCCGGGCGGCAGCAGCAGGACCGCGGGGGGCGCGAGCCAGCCGCGGCGGACCGAGTCGGCGAGCTCCTCCGAGCGCTTGAGCAAGGCCGCTGAGAGCAGGCGCTCGGCGCCGTCGGCGCGCGGCCCCCGGAGCTCGGCGGCCACCGTGAGCGTGTCTCCCTTGGCGACGCGCAGCTGAAAGACGGGGCTCAGGCCCGGCACGTCCGCGACCGCGCGGGCGACGTCGCCCGCGTCCACGTGCGCGCCGCCGACGTTCACGCGGTCGTCCATCCGGCCCAACAGCTCGAAGCGCGGCGCGGGGTGGCCGCAGGGACAGGCGCCCTTGAGCCAGCGGCCGCGGTCGCCGGTGCGGTAGCGGATGACGGGCATCCAGCGTCGCACCAGATTCGTCGCGACGATCTCCTCGCCGACGATCTCCACGTGCTGGAGCCCGGCTGCGGCGTGGTGCGCGCCCCCCTCGCAGCGCGCGCACTGGAAGCCGAGGAGGCCCGCGTCCACGCTGGCGTAGCCGGCGGAGCGGATGATCCGCGCGCCGAGCTTTTCGCGCCAGACCTTCCGCATCGCCTCGGAGGCGTGCTCGCCGCCGTAGAAAATTTTCTTAACGCGCAACCCCCGCGCCTCGGGCCGGCGCGCGAGGTCCAAGAGCGTCGAGGGCAGGCCGATGAGCGCGTCGGCCTTGAAGCGCTTGAGCGCGGCCAGCGTGAAGGCCGGGTCGGAGGTGCCGGCCACCGGCAGCAAGGTGACCCCGAGCTGGCGCGCGGCCTCGGAGACCGCCATGAAGGACGACCAGAGGTTGCCCGCCACGAAGAGGTTCGCGGCGACGTCGCCGGGGGCGAGGCCGGCCTGACGCAGGCTCATGGCGAGCCACCGGCAGGTCTCCGAGAACTCGCGCTGGGTGTAGAGCGAGAACTTGGGGGCGCCGGTGGAGCCCCCGCTCGCGAAGACCAGGCGGCCCTCGCCGTCGCCGGCGCGCGTGAGCAGGGCCTCGGAGCCGGGCGGCGAGTGTCGCTGGAGGTCGGCCTTGTCCGTGAGGGCGTCCCGCCTCCTTAAGCGCTGCCGGTAGAAGGGCGATTCGGCGGCGGCCTGCGCGCGCAGCGAGCGCAGGGCCTTCGCGCCGTCGGTGGCGGCGCTCTCGGGGCCCACGACCCAGCGCACCAGTTCGGACAGGGGATAGCGGCCGTCGTGGGGCTCCCCGGTGCGCGCTTCGAGCATCGCCCCGAGCGCCGGCAGCCGCGAGGCTCCGGCGGCGGCCAAGGCGTCCGCGTAGGCGGGCTCCTCGGAGGCGCCGACCAGCAGGCCCGCAGTCTGCAGGAAGGCCGCGGCCGGCCGGACGAGCTCCGCCAGATGGGCGAGGCCGCGGTACGGGCTTACCTGCAAAAAGCGGTTGAGCGGCGAGGCGCGCAGCGCCGGCTCCTTGCGCCACGCCACGGACCAGGCGCCGTCCTCGGCGGCGAGCAGCCGCCCGCGGCCGGTCAGCTCGGCGGCCAAGGCGCGGTGGCGCTCCTCGAGGGCGGAGGCCGCCGCGTCGGGCGACGGCGCGCCGGCCGGAAAATCCCTGGCGAGCCGTCCGAGCTCGGCGGCCAAAGCCTCCAGGAAGGCGTCGTCGCGCGGCCCTTCGACAAAAAGCGTCTGCGGCGACGCGCAGGCGTTCTGGTCCCACCAGGCGACGTCGCGCGCGGCGCGCCGCGCCGCCTCGCGGACGCCGACGCGGCGGAGCCCCGCCCGGCTCACGACGCCGAAGGAGAGCTTCGGCCCGAAGGCCACCAGCCGGCAGCCGGGGCCAAGGCCCTGCCGATACGCCGACACCGCGGCCTCGCCGCCCCAGACCACGGCCCCGTCGAGTCGTCTCTTGAAGACGGATTCGACCGCGGCGTCGCCGCTGGGCCAGGACAGCACGGCGAGCGTACCGGCCAACTCCGGCGCGGCGCGGCGCAGGCTTTCGGCGAAGAGCAGCGGGAAGCCGGGGTCGGCGGCGGAGGTGCGCAGCAAGGTGACGTTGTTGGTCAGGAGGCTCATGACGGCCGAGTCGATGCAGCCGAGGAAGATGTTGCCGGCGGCGACGTGGAGGACCGCGCCCAGCGGCAGGGCCTTGAGCGCGCCGCCCCCTTCGGGGTCCGCGCGCCAGACGTCGAGCGCGTCCTCGCGGCCCAGCTCGGCGCGCATCCGCAGGCGCAGCGCCCGCCGTTCCAAGATGAGGGGGATGAGCTCGAGCGTGGCCCGGACCGTCGCCGGCGAGAAGCCCGTGGCGCGCGGCATCACGGCCTGCGCTTTGCGGCGAAACGCGCCCGCCGGGTCCTCCCACAGGCGTCCCGTGCGGTGGAGGCCTTCGATGGTCGCCCAGTGGTCCCGCGCGGCGGCGGCCGGGCGCCGCGCCGCGGCCTCGCGGCACAGCCGCTCGGCGGCGGCGGGGGTGAGCTTGGGGCAAGAGGCCGCCCGCCCCCACAGAAAGGCGTTCGTCACTTGAGCAGCTCCGCCGCGGTCACCGCGCAGCCCTTTGCGGGCGACTTGCCCGCGCGTCCGTGGAGCGAGAGGATTTCGCCGGCGGTGCCGCAGGGGCAGCGCGGGGCGAGCGAGCCCCAGTCGCCGGCGAGCACCGAGTAAGACGGGAAACTCGTGAGATAGGGCGTGACGAGATGGAGCAGGCCCTTGCGGCCGTAGGGCAGGGCCTCGAGCGTCCGCGGGTCGCGCACGATGACGCGCGCATAGTCGGGCACGTGCATGCGCCCGCGGCGGCACTCCACGTAGGGCACGCCGTGCTCGACGAGCCCGTAGAGGTCGCGGATGTTGGCCGCCGGGAGCCCCAGCCAGGAAGACACTTGCGCCTTGAACTCGTCTTTTGGAATCGCGTCGCCCTGATGCCCCTTCCAGCCGCCGCCCGTCATGACCCAGCTCGTCTTCCCCAGGCGCAAGGAAGGCCACCCGCGCTCCCGCCAGGCGCGCAGCGTGAAGAGGACGTGCGCCGGGAACCCCAGCACCCGCAGGGGCAGGCCCGTCCCGGCCATCTCGCGCAGGGCCGCGAGCGTCCCCTCGAGGTCGAAGCGGAACTCCGCGCCGGGCCGCGGGCGGCTGATGGCGTAGTGGACCCGGCCGCGCGCGGTGAAGGAGGTCAAGAGCTCGTCGGTGAAGGCGGTGCCGAGGTCGCGCGCCTGGCGCGGGTCGTAGGTGAAGCAGAGGTAGTTCGTCACGAGGGTCTTGTCGACCATCCCGAGCGCCCCGTAGACGCGCTCGGCGCCCTCTTTGACCCGGCGCAGGGAGCCCGCGTCCAACACGATGCGGCTCTTCTGCCCGCCGGTGCCGCTCGAGGTCAAAGTCAACGCCGCCCGAAACGGGGCCGCCGGGCGGAAATCGTTCTCCTTGAAGACGGAGACGTGGAAGTACGGCAGGCGGCCGACGGCGAGCTCGTTTATGAGCGACGCGGGCTTAAAGCCCTCCCGCGCGTAGAGCGCGCGCAGGACGGGGAAGCGCGCCTGCTGGGCCCGGGCGGTCTCCCGCAGGGCCGCGAGGAAGTGCGGACGGCGGGCGCGGGGAAACGGCGGGGCCGCGAACAGGCGGTCCGCCGCGCTCATGCGCCGGGCAGGACCTTGCCGACGTACTGCTCGCGCCACAGGCGGAAGTACTCCTTGAGGTAGTCGGCGTAGGCGGGCTGGAGCACGAGGCCGCGGAAGTCGAGCACGGCCAGCGAACGCGAGAGCACCACGTAGTCGCGGGCGGTCTTCCCGGCCGCGTCCCAGCGCATCGCGGGGTAGTAGGCCGAGGGCAGGAAACGGGCCGCCATCGCCTCGGCGACGCGCTCGGCGTTCGCCCCGTCGACCAGCACCTCCAGATAGCGCACGCCCATCCCCTCGAGGTGGGCCGCGCCCTGGTCGAGCATCACCCCCAGCGGCAGGTTCTCGGAGGCGGCGCCGGTGAGCACGCAGTGGCCGTCCTTGGCGGAGCGGTAGAAGTAGAGCTCGGTCTTCCCGTCGGCGGAGACGAGGAGGAGGTTCGGCTCATGGAAGGGGAAGAAGTCCATCCGCAGGCGGTCCGCGCCTTTGGCCTCGGCGAAGCGCCGCAGGATGAACTGCGGGGCCGAGACGACCTCGAAGGCCGTCGGGGTCCCGGTGCCGGGGCCCGGGTCCACCGAGAGGTCCACGTACTGGGGCTCGTAGAGCCCGGCCTCGCGGCGGACGATGTCGAAGAAGGGCTTCATCACGAGCGGCAGGCGCGCGCGGCCGCCGCTGTCTGCGAGGGCGCCGGGGTCGAAGTACACGGCCAAGGTGTGCGTCTCGGAGCTGTTGACCTTGTGGACGTTCGGGAAGATGCCGAGCTTCTTGAAGCCCGCCTTCTCGGCCAGGCGCTGCGGGCCCAAAGAGACCGTCCGGGTCGTCGCGTAGACGCTGCGGGCGGCCTTCAAGCGGTTGACCACGATGTCCACGCCGAAGGCGAGCATCCGCTCGGCGACGTCCAGCCCGCGGAACTCCTCGGCGACGACCGCCCCGAAGACCTTGCCGAGGAAGATCCCGCGGTCGACGCTGAAGATGAGGGACCCGACGGCGCGCTCGCCGTCGCGGGCCAAGAACCAGATGTGGCGGTCGCTCTCGATGGCCTTCGCGCACTCGCGCGGGTCGTAGACCATCGAGAACGGGTAGTTGCCGCCGTAGACGAGGTGGTAGAGCCAGCGGATGCGCAGCGCGTCGTCGGGGACGGCCGGGCTGATGAGGAGGCGCCGGCCGTCCGCGAGCTTCAGTTCGTCCGAGAACGCGCCGCCGGGGAGCATGGGTCAGGTTTTATCAAATGTCGGGTGGGTCGGCGGCTTTGGCGATTTCTGACGCCGATTTGACGCCGGGCTGATGCGGCGGCGCCAAACTATGGGTGCAGCGAGGAGGCCCTATGAGACTCCTGGTCCTGGCGCTGACGGTCTTGGTCTTGTCGGGGGGGACGTCCCGGGCGGCCGACGGCGACTCCCGGCTGAGCGTGACGAGCCTCGACGGCGTGCTGCTGGTATTCCCGCCGGACGCGGGGCCTTATCCGATCGAGGGCCCGACGGCGGCCGGCATCCATATGCTGGTCCCCGGCAGCATCGTCCAGGTGACCGCCGGGAGGGCCACCTTCGACTCGGACCTCCACGCGAGGCTCTTCGCGCGCAGCGGGAGCATCTTCCGCTTCGGGGTCGCCGAGCCGAGCAGCCGCAACGGGCTGCGGGTCAGCGCGCTCTCCGACGCGGCGCCGCTCGACGTGCAGATCGGCGCGGCGAAGCTGACCCTGTCGCGGGGCGGACGCGTGGCGGTCTACGACGGCGGCTGCGTCGAGGTGGAGGGGTCGGCGGCGACGCTGGCGCCCGGACACGAGCTGCGCGCCGGGGAGAGCATGCGGGTGAGCATGTTCCGGCGTCCCGGCGGCGGCCTGACCCCGGGCGACGGCCTGGCCTTGAACGTGCCGCCGCGCGGGGCCGGCCCGTCGGTGGCGTCGAACATCGGGCGTCCGGAGCGGCCCATGACGTTGTCCGGGGCGGAGCTGGGTCGGAACCCGTTCCTCTTCGATCCCGAGGACGAGACCCTGCGCAACGCCATGTCGGACCGGCCGACCACGGCGCCGGCGCAGTGGCCGCCGGCGTGCCCGGCGGGGGGGCGGGAGTAAGAAGAACGGCGCAGTTTACGCGCCTCGGGCGCGTGGGTTCGAGGATTCCTCATACGGGAATCCTCGAACCTGCCCTCAATGAACGGCGGAGCGGGAGTCCATGACGACTCTTTGGTGTTTATAAAGGTCCGTCTTTCCATAAAGCCCGAATGAATCACCATTAGCCTTGGATGGGACCGTCCTGAATTCATAATTCTCGCCGTTCAAGGAGAGGGACCTCGAGGATTGCCGATGTTGGCAATCCTCGAGGGCACGCGCCCGAGGCGCGTAAACGGCGCCGTCGTTGTTGTTTTTGCTACCGCCGTTCCAACTCGGCCAAGATCTCCGCCGCCCCGTCCCTAAGCGCCTGGCGTTCTTCAGGCCCCAGCCCCACCGGGTCGAACCTATGCCTTTCATGCAGGCGCGCCAGCTCGCCGAGCCGCGCCGCGCGCGGCTCCGCCCCCGCGGCCCGCCGCGCCCAGGCGGGGACGGTCTCCTCGGGGCGCCGCCCGAGACCTCGTCGTCCGAGCTCCGCCTCGACCCGGTAGAGCTCCGAATCGGCCCCCGGACGTTCTGGGCCGCCGCCGCGCTCCGCGCGCGCGCGCAGCTCCCCGAGCCCGCCGCGCAGGCGCCAGAGCAGGTACAGGCCCACCGCGGCCAACCCCCACATCGCGCCGCGCCGCACCGAGTCCGCGCGCAGCGCGCGGCGCAGGCGCTCGCGCAGCCACGAGCCGAGGTCGGCGGCGGGCTGCCAGGCGGGGGCGTCGGCGGACTCGGCGTCCGACCAGGAGCCCGGCGTGGCGTCGAGGTCCGTCCACGCGCCGCCCACGTAGGCCTGCGTCCAGGCGTGGGCATGGCGTTGGCGGACGACCCAGGCGTTCTCCAAAGAGCTGAACTCGAGCACGGCGAAGCCGGTGGCGTAGCGGGCGGGGATGCCCGCCGAGCGCAGCAGGAGCGTCGCGGCGGTCGCGAAGTGTTCGCAGTGGCCGGCCTTCGTGCGCGTCAGAAAGTCCTCGAGCGGGTCGGCGCCGACCGGCCCCGGCGTCTGGCGCAGCGAGTAGCGGAAGCCGTCTTCAAAGAACCGGCTGACGGCCGCCATCGCCTCCACCGGCCTGTCCTTCTTAAGGTGCAGCTCCCGCGCGGTGCGCGCGAGCGTCGCCGTCAGCGGGGGCGGCACGGCGAGGTCGGCCGGCGACGGCTCCGAGGCGGGGGAAGGTCCCGGGCCGAGGCTCAACGCGAGCTCCGCGGCGCCCGGCCCGCCTTGGACGACGACCGCGCCCAGGCGGCTGCGCTTTAAAGTCTCGGCCGGGAGCCCTTCGATGCGGAAAGTCCCGGCGGGCAGCGCCAGCGGGCCTTCCCCGCCCGGGATGAGGGCGTCCATCGCCAGGGTGCGGGCCTTCGCGGCCGGCGGGGCGAGCTCCCAGGTCCCCTCGGCGGAGCGCCCGGGGAGCTCCGTGAACGAAGACCCGGCCAGCCAGTCCCTTCCTTTATAGACGTCGTAGGCGGCGTTGCGCAGGAGGGCCGGGGGGCGTCGGCCTTCGGGCGAGCGCAGGCGCAGGAGGATCCGCCCGGAGCGCTTGAGCTCGCCGATGGAACCGATGGCCGTGCGGCTTTGGAAGACGTCCTTGCGGCCGACGGCCAGGCCGTAGGCGATGTCGAGCGCCTTCTGCTCGACGGCGGGCTGCAGCGCCGTCAGCGCGCGGTGCCCGAAGTGCCCCAGCAGGCCGGCGGCGGCCAGCAGCGCGGCGGCGGCCGGAGCCGGCGCCCAGCGGGGGCGCTGGTGCCAGAGGCCCCAGCCGGTCAGCGCGAAGAGGCTGGGGTAGAAGGCCTCCGACCGGGTGTTGGCGCCGGCGGCGGCGAGCAGGCACACGCCGGCATAGGGAAAGGACACGTCGATGAGGACGAGGCGGGCGCCGGGGCGGCGCAGGGTCCAGAAGAACGCCCCCGCGTCGATGCCGCCCGAGGCGCCGTAGGCTTGCGCCGCCAGGAGCGGCGCGAAGAAGAGCGGGGCGCGCAGCAGCATCAGCCGCGCGGCGTCGGCGGAGTCGGCGGTGGCGTAGGTGTACGCGGCGGCCAAGGCGAAGACGGCCGAGCAGAGGTCCGCGATGCGGTTCTGGTTGTCGCGCGTGAGCTCGAGGCGTCCGGCGATGAGCCGGGACGCCTCGACCGCGGCCGCCAGCGCCAGGCCGAGCCCGAACATCCCGGTCTCGCGGCCCCAGAAGAGGAGCGCCGCGGCCAACAGGAGCGGGGGGGTCTTCATGAGAACCCTCCCAAGGACGCCAGGCCCCGCGCCGCGTCCCCGACGTCGATGCGCCGGACCCCGGGCTCGGGCTCCCACATGGGGGAGTCTTTGGCGCACACGGCCAAGGCCAGCGTCGGCAGGCCGCCCGCGCGCAGGCGCCGGACGAAAGCGCGGCGCTCCGCGTCGAAGCCCAGCAGGACCAAGATGCTCCCGCTCAAGAGCCCTTGGCGGCGCAGCAAAGACGCCTCGAGCTCCTTGAAGGGCGTCTTGGGCCGCGCCTCCACGCCGGCGAGGACCTCGAGCAGTCCGTCGGCGCTCCCGAGGCCGCGGCCCGAGGTGAAGCAGTAGGCCTGCGTACCCACGAAGAGGAGGTCCAGCAGCGAGTCCGGGGCGGCCGTGCCGGCGGCGAAGGAGGCGGCCACCGAGACCGCCTCCTCGAACGCCGGGCCCGCGGCGCCGGAGGTGTCGAGGGCCAGAGCGTGGCGCACGAAGTGCTCCTCCTGGCATTCCTTGACGATGGGGCGGCCCGCCTTCGCCCAACTGCGCCAGTGGATCTTGCGCAGCGGGTCGCCGGCGCGGTAATCGCGCAGCGAGACGAACTCCTGCGACTCGCCGACCGCCGAAGCCAGCGTGACGCCGCCGGGCTGGTGACGGCGGCGGCCGGGGAGGGCCAGGACGTCGACCGGGTAGCGCGGCGGCAAGACGAGCACCGAGGCCGGCTCTCCGCCCGCGCGCCGCGCGCGCCGCAGGCCCAGGGGGTCGGTGCGCAGGAAGACCGGGCTCCCCAGCCGCAGCCGGCCCCGGCGCTCGGGCAGAAACCGCACCGACACCGCGGCCGAGCCTCCCGGCGGCAGGTCCGGCAGCGGGACGTCGTCGGCGTGGGCGCCGGGCGAGGCGGCGGAGGCTTCGACGCCGCGCTCGGTCGAGCGCCCGCGGTTTTCGACGGCCAAGCCCGCGAAGAACGGGAGGCCGGCGGTGCCGTGGCGGGGGACGCGCCAAGTCCCGAAGAGGCGCGGGCGCCAGAGGGAGTTGGCCAGGCCCGCGAGGACGACGAGGGACGCCAGCAAGGTGAAGAGCTGGTGCTCCATGTTGCGGCCGGTGTCGAAGCCCAATCCCGCCGCCCCGACGGCGCCCGCCGCGGCGAGCGCGCCGAGGACGCTCAGGCGGCGCGAGAAGAACCTGAGGACGTCCGTGTTAAAGCGCAGCAGCCGGCCGCGCCAGGTGGTGTCCACGGCCTACGCCGGGGCCGCCACGGACTTGAGCAGGGCTTCCAGGACCGAGGCGCCGGTGAGCCCCGAGAAGCGCGCCTGCGGGTCGAGCGCGAGGCGGTGCCCGACGACCGGTACGGCGAGCTCCTGGACGTGGCCCGGCGAGACGAAGCCGGCGCCGTCGAAGAGGGCGAGCGCTCGGGAGGCGGCCATCAGCGCCAGCGAGGCGCGCGGGCTCGCGCCCAGCAGGACCCCGTCGGCGGTCCGGGTGCGCCCGACGAGCTCGACGATGTAGCGCTTGAGCTCCTCCGAGATGCGCACCGCGCGGGCCTGCGCCCGGGCGGCCAGCACGTCCTCCACCGTCGCGCAGGGCTTGACGGCTTCGAGCGGATGGCGGGAGAGCTGGTCCGTGAGGATGGCGACCTCGGCTTCGGCGGAGACGTAGCCCGGGGAGAAGCGCATCATGAAGCGGTCCATCTGCGCCTCGGGGAGCGGGTAGGTGCCGTGCTGCTCGACGGGGTTCTGGGTCGCGATGACGAAGAAAGGCTCCGCCAGGGCGTGGGTGGCGCCGTCGACGCTGACCTGGCCCTCCCCCATGGCCTCGAGCAGCGCCGACTGCGTGCGCGGCGAGGCGCGGTTGATCTCGTCGGCGAGCAGGATGTGCGTGAACACCGGGCCGGGGTGGAACCGGAAGGTCTGGTCCTTCTGCTCGAACACCGACACGCCGAGGATGTCCGAGGGCAGCAGGTCGGGCGTGAACTGCAGGCGCTTGAAGGAGGCTCCGACGGACTTGGCCAAGGCCTTGGCCAGCGTGGTCTTGCCCGTGCCCGGGGCGTCCTCGAGGAGCACGTGGCCGCCGCCGGCGAGCGCCGCCATCAGCTTGCGGGTCGCGGCGGCTTGGCCGCGCATCACGGTCTCGATGTTGGCGGCGATTCGGGTGAGGACGTCGCGGGAGGGGCTCATGGGGCCGATGGTATCAAAGCCCCGCCCGGCGGCGGTGTGATAAACTCGGGGCCGTGAAGGCCCTGCTTCTGCTCCTGCTGGCGGCTCCCGCGTCCGCGGCGGCGCCGCGCCTGGTCCTCGTGGGCGGCGGGGAGCGGCCCCCGGCGGCGCTCGAGCGCTTCGTCGCCTGGGCCGGCGGCCCGCGGGCGCGCCTCGTCGTGGTGCCCTGGGCTTCCGCGGAGCCCGAGGCGGCCGCCGAGGCGCTCATCGAGGAGCTCAAGCCCTTCCCGGCCGCCGTCCTCGTCGCGGCGCCCTCGACCGCCGCGGCGCTGGCCTTGGACGTCCTCTTCTCCTCGGCGACCGGCGTCTTCTTCACCGGCGGCGACCAGGTCTCCTTGATGGCCGCGGTGGACGCGGCGGGCCTCGCCGAGCGCTTCCGCCGGATGGCCCGCCAGGGCGTCGTCTTCGGCGGGACGAGCGCCGGGACGGCGGTGATGTCGCCCTTGATGATCACGGGCGTCGGGGACTTCACGAAGCTCGACGCCTTGCAGGTCGGCACCGCGCCGGGGCTGGGGCTCCTGCCCGGGACGGTCGTCGACCAGCACTTCCTCAAGCGCCAGCGCGAGAACCGCCTCTTCGGGCTGGTCTCGGCCCATCCGGAGCTCTTGGGCTTAGGCATCGACGAGGACACGGCGCTCTTGGTGGACGGGACGACGGCCGAGTGCGTGGGCGCGACCGCGGCCATGGCGGTCAAGGCGGCGGGAGCGGGGGCGTGGGCGGTGGAGCTGGTGTATGCGGGCTCGCGCTACGACCTGACGGCCCGGAAGGTTTTGCCGAAGGGCGGGTAGCAACGGAAACGGCGGAGGCCCCCCGATTCCGTCGGGCCCCGCGGGGGCCCGACGTGGCTCTCCTCAACGCCCCGAATTCAAAAAATTATTATCAATTACCATCATTTCGATAATTGATGACCATCGCTCCGCCGTGCGCGCGCGGAGCGCGCGCAGAGAGTCATGAATTCGACAATATCATCAATGTCGACTTGCCCGAATTTGCTCCGCCATTTTCTCACGCTCTCGAGCTATCCCCAGGGATAGTCGCGGATAAATTGAAATTGAATTGATGACCATCGCTCCGCCGTGCGCGCGCGGAGCGCGCGCAGAGAGCAATGAATTCCTATCCGTTGAAGAGAGGGACGCTCGGTCCCCCGCGGGGACCGAGCGGAATGAGGGGGCGAGCTCGCCGTTGTTGTTTCTCTAGAGCGCCCGCAAAGCCCGCCCCGCCAGCACCCGCACGTCCTTGTCCTTGTCCGTCGCCGCCATCTTCTCGAGCGTCGCCTTAAAGCGCGTCCGTCCGGCCCTCAGCGGCGCCTGCACGGCGTTCAAGCCCCGCACGGCCGCCCCGCGCACGGACGCGTCGCGGTCGGCGAACGCCGTCTCGAGGAGCCCCAAGGTCTCCGGGTCGGAGGACTGCGCGGCGGCCAGAGCGGCCAGAGCGCGCTCCGCCGCGCCCCCCCGCGCGAGCCGCGCCGCCACCGTCTCCCGCGCCGCCTCCCCCATGCGCCCCAGCCCCGCCGCGGCGGCCTCGCGGTTGAGCGCGCGCCTGTCCTTGAGGAAGCCGGCCAGGCGCGGCGCGTCTTCCCCGTCCCCGACGAGGGCGAGGCCGGTCAGGGCCGCGTTCACCACTTCGGGCTCGGGGTCCGACAGGAGCGCGGCCAGGGCCTTGCGCGCCGCCGGCCGCGCGGCGTCGGCCGTCGCGAGCTCGGCGCGCAGGGCGTCCGCGTAGGCGGGGCGCGCCGCCAGCGCGGCGAGGAAGGCCTTCACGGGCGGAGCGTCGGCGCCGAAGCGGTCGAAGAGGTCTCCCGCGGCGGCGAAGACGGCCTGAGCGTCGGAGGGGTCCGCGTAGCGGTCGAGCGACAAAGCTCCCAAGAGGTCGGTGAGGCGCTTGGCGCCCAGGCGGCCGGCCGTCTCGGGCGCGACGCCGCGCCGGCAGACCTCCAGCGCCTCCTCTAATAGGCGCAGGCGGCCGGGCTCCTCGCCCCGCTCGCGCGAGAGCAAGGTCCCCAGCGCCAGCGCCGCCGCCCGCCGCGAGCGCCAGTCCGCGTCCTTGGCGGCCTTCTCGAGGGCGGGGAAGGCCTTGAGGGTCGTGAAGGCCAACGCCCCGGTCCCCCACGCGCGCACGGCCGCGTCGGGCTCCGGGCGCCGGAACAGGGCCGCGTTCGCGCCCTCATGCCCCCAAGCCGAGAAGGCCAGCCGCACCCACAGCGAGTCGTCGAAGCGCGCCGGCGTCAGGCGGGACAGCAAAGTCGGCGCGGCCCCCGGCCCCAGGGCGATGAGGCGGGCGGCCGCCTCGCGCGGCCCCGCCCCGTCCAGGCCCCCGGCGCCGATGGCGTCCAAGAGGAGGAGGGGGGTCCGGTCCGGGGGCGCGTCCTCGGCCTGGGCGAGGAGCGCCAGGACGCGTTCGTGGCCGCGCCGCGCGGCGGCCGCGCGGTCGGGGGTCGGCCAGTCGGCCGCCGGACGGATCAGGCCGGGGTCTTCGGCGCCCCCGAGAACCGTTCCCCACGGGTCCGGGGCCGAGGGCAGGACGAGGGCGTCCTCGGCGGCGACGACGCCCCAGCTCGGTGCGTTCCGGCGCATCGCGCCGCTGCCGGCGTCGGCCAGCGCCAGCCGCCAGCCGCGGCCTTTCAGGTTCGTCAGCCCGACGCCGTTGATGTCGCCCCGCGCGGAGGCCCATTCGGAGGCGAGGAGGTTGCCGCCGCCGGCGCCGTCGAAGACGCCGACGCCGTAGTCCCAGCCGAAGGCCGGGCCGACGCCCCAGACGCGGAAGGTGGAGCTCGAGCCCTGGTAGTTCACCGCGCCGAAGCCGGTATGGACGCCGGCGCCCTGCACGTAGCGGCGCCCCTGCACGGCCTGGCCGTCCCCGCGCAGGGCCAACACGCCCGCCGCGCGCCAGTAGCCCAGCCCTTGGGCCATGTAGCCCGCGCGCAGGACGGCGCCGTCCCCGTCCACGGAGAGCGCGCCGACGCCGCCGCCCGCGAAGCCGCGCGGGCCGTAGCCGGCGCCCTGGCAGAGCCCCAACGTCGCGTGCTCGTCGCGCGGGTCGGGCCGGGTCAGGCCGCAGGAGAGCCGCGCGCCGGCGCCGCGGTGGGCGAAGAGCCCCGCGCCGCGCGTCGTGCCGTAGCCCTGGCCGGCGAGCTCCTGCGTGAACGTCGAGGCCGTGCCCGAGGACCACACGACGCCCGCGCCGTAGGCCGCCGCGCCCTGGCTGAACGCGCCGCTCTCGACCGAGGCGGGGCCGGCGAGATAAAGGCCGCCGACGCCGAGGAGCCCGGCGCCGAAGGAGACGGGCCCGCCACGGAGGTCTTTTGTGCCGTTTGTATTGGCCAGGTAGAGGAGGCCCACGCCGAGCACGCCGGAGGCCGGGCCTTGGGGCGCGGCGGTGGAGGCGTCGACGACGACGTCCGTGCTGAGGTCGACGACGACGACGAGCCGGCCGGGGCCGGCGGCCCCGGCGTCCGCTCCGTACCCGCGACGCCCGCCGAAATTGACGAAAAGGGACAGTCCCTCGGCGGACACCTCGAGAGGGGGCGTCTCGGGCGGCCGGGCGCGCAGGGCGGGCAGGGCTTTTTCGACGGCGGCCGCGGCGGCGCGGGCGGCGGAGAGGAACCGGCAGACCGGGACCTTTCCGGCCGCGGAGACCGCCTCCTCCTCCTGACCCGCGGGGGCGGAGTCGTCGTCGCCTAAGCGGCCGGCGCTCAGGGCGAGGGCACGCTCCTCCGCGCCGAGGGCGGCGGCCGCCGCGGCGACCTCCCGCGCGGCGGTGCGCAGGGCCTCCTCGAGGGGTTCGTGGACGGAGGCGGCGGGAGCCGGACAGCCGCCCTGCGCGAGTTCGGCGAGCGCGAGGAGGTCGGCGAGGCCCTTGGCCCCGCGCAGGCGGCTCACGCCCTTCTCGACGAGGTCCGGCGAACCCGTCGGGTCCTTCAGCAGCGCGTCGGCGACGGGGGAGGGCATCGGCGTCGGCCAGCGGTCGACCCGCACCGCGAGGTCCTCGGGCGCGGCGCGCAGGGGCTTAAGCGCCCGCTCG
>SCTT01000536.1 GCA_004322435.1 bacterium | reverse complement strand
GCAGCGTGCCGCTGGGGATGCCCTCGCCGACGCGGGGCTGGCCGGGCACCACGGTCCGGATGACCTGGTTCGAGGCCGAGTCCGTGACGGAGAGGAACATCGTCGCGTCCTTGGCGAGGCGGTAGGTGAGGTTGTAGGGCTGGGCGGCGACCCCGGTGATGTCGCCGACCACGGTCGGGGAGGCGCGCACGACGTGGACGTTCGTCACGTCCACCGTGATCGGGCGCTCGTCGACGATGTCGCCGTCGACGTCCCCGACGAAGCCTCCGGGGAAAGCGCGGGTCTGGGTGATGTTGATGTTGCCGGAGGCTCCGGTCTGGTTCGTCGCCACGGTCGCGCGGAAGCCGTATTGGCCGTTCGACTTGCCGAACTCGCCCTGGATGTTGATCGAGCCGTCCCACATCACGCAGAAGGGCTCGATGGGGATCAAATCCGAGTTGCTCGCCGGGACCTGGCCGGGATTGTCGATGAAGAACGTGCGCAGCGGCGGGGTGGACTGGGCGTCCAAGGGGTTCGAGCCCTGCTGGAACTTGAAGACCTCGAAGTTGACGAAGTCGAGGCCGAAGGGGGTCGCCCCGGTCGCCTCGTTCGAATAGCCGACCCGCGTGCAGAGCGCGACGCGGGAGTTGCAGACGTTGACGTGGGTGTCGCCCGAGGGCAGCAGCGCGGCCGGCAGCGCGAAGCAGCTCTGGTTCTGCGCGGTCAGGTCCTGGTCGAACTGGACCTGGGGGTCGCAGGAGATGTTCCCGAACTGGGGCTGCTTCTCTCCGTTGCCGCCGCCGACGCAGCTCAAGTGCTCGGCGACGACGCTGCAAGCCGAGAGCGGCGCGACCCAGAGGGCCTCGAGGAAGACCTGCTGGGCCGCGGCCGGCGCGGCGGCGGCCAGCACGAGCGCGAGCGCCGCCGGACGGGACCATCCCGTCCGAAAGAGTGACAGCGGCCGCGCGGGGGCGGTCATGCCGGAGCCTTCATCTGGGGCAAGGGTAGGGTAAAAATGATGCTCTTTGGTTTCGTAATTATTAACCCTTGGTAAACGGGGGCGGGCCAGGACCCAAGGGCCCCCCTCCGGCATAGGCCAGGGACCCAGGTTATTAAAGAAAGGCGCGCAGGGGCCAGGGCCGTCATCGGCGGACGGCGAACTTCTTGAGGAGGGGTTCCCCGGCGGGGTCCGTGGTGAGGGCCCAGAGCTGCAGCTGCTGGACGCCAGCCTTCTGCTTGTCCTTTTCGGGGAGCGCGCGGTAGGTCAGGAGGAGGGACTGGGCCCCTCCCGGCATGGCGGGCAGCGGCGCGGACTGGGCGATCTCGAAGCCGCGGCCCTCAAGGCGCATCACGAGGACCCGCTTGCCCTTGGCGTCCCAGCCCCAGAGCTCGTCTTTGTGCCAGCGCAGCGCGGTCAAGACGACGTCCGCATCCACCTTGAACTGCTCGGTCTGGGCCTCGGAGCCCTCGCCCAGATGCCGGTAGAGCACTTTGGTCGCCGCGTCGTAGCTCCAGAGATTGCGCCCGTCGTGGGCCAGCGAGACCGGGGCCGGCCCGGGGGTCGGCCAGGCCGCTTCCACCTTAGACGGGTTCTCCTGCGGGTGGCGCAGGATGCGGCCCTGGGCGGTGTCGAGCGTATAGATCTTGCCCGCCCAGACGCTCAGGCCCGCCGGATGGTAGGCGTCCTTCTGGGCGACGACGAACGGGGGCTTGAGGGCCTGGGCGGGGTCCTCGGGGTCGAGCGCTTCCAGCCGCCCCTCCCACTCGGCGACCCAGAGCGCGTCCCCGTCGAAGGCGATGGAGGTCGGGCGCTGGGCCGCCAGCCCTGAGGACGCCAGCAAGGTGAACTCGAGGCGGTGCATCCAGCGCCAGGCCGGCACGGAGGCCGCGCCCAGGGCCAGGACGAGGACGCCGGCGGCGGCCCAGCGCCAGTCGAAGCGCCGGGCGGGGGCCGGGGCCGCGGCGGGCGGGGGCGAGAGGCGCGCCAGCTCGGCGACCTTCCCGGCCGCCTCGCGCATGAAGTCGCCGATGCGCTCGCCGGCGTCCGAGGAGCGGCGCAGGATCTCGGTCATCGACTCGGCGTGCTTGGTCTCGCGCTCCTCGAGCTCGCCGAACTTCTGATGGAACGCCTCCTTGTCCTTGTGAACGCGCTCCTCCCAGGCGGCCATCTCCTGCTTCTTGGCCTCCCAGCCGGAGCGCTCGCGCTCCCAGAGCTCCTGCCACTGCTTGCGTTCCTCGGTCCAGAGGTTCTGGAGCTGGTTCATCCGCTCCTCGACGTCCTTGACCCGCTGCAGCGCCCGTTCGCGGCCGGAGTCGGCCTCTTCGCGCTCGCGGCGCTCCTGCAGCAGGCCCGAGAGCGAGGCTTCGACGGCCTTCTTGGCCTCGGAGAGCTCCGCCAGCGCGCGCTGCTCGGCCCCCTGGCAGGCGCTGGCCTCCTCGCGGGTCTTTTCGGCGCGGGTCTCGAGCTCGCGCAGACGCAGCAGGTATTCCTGCTCGCGGGTGTTCCAGTCGGATTCGAGCGCGTGCCAGCGGGCCTCCTCGGAGGCGGCCCGGCGGCGGGCCTCTTCGGCGGCGGCGCGCAGTCGGGCCTCCTCGTCGGCCATCCGGGCTTCGAGGGCCTGGCGGGCCTTGTCGGCGGCCTCCATCTCGGCGGCGAAGGACACGGCCTGCTGCATCGCGACGGCGTCGGACCCCTCGGTCCGGCGGCGCAGCCGTTCGAGCTCCCCCAGCGTCAGACGCAGGCGCTCGGAGGTCTCGGCCAGCGAGCGCTCCTTGAGCTCCAAAAGCTGGGCCAAGCGCAGCACCTCGGCGCGGTGCTGGCGCTTCACCAACGACAGCGTCTCCATCGTCGCCTCGCGGGTGATGGAGGGCGCGTCGTGCAGGGAGTACTGGGCCGGGTCCGGCGGCGCCGGAGGCGCCGAGGGCATCGGCGACGGCGTCCCCGCCGTCACCTTGCCCCAAAGCCGGTCCAGCTCCCTCTGGATGTCTTCGGGAGTCATCGGCCTCAACAGTCTAGCGGGAGTTGGTTACGCTGTTATTACGGAAGATCCCCCTCTCCCGCTCGCGGGAGAGGGCCGGGGTGAGGGTGAGAGTCCCTCACCCTACCCTCTCCCGCAAGGGCGGGAGAGGAGAACAACAGCCAATATTACTGGCGTCTTTGCAGGCGCTGCAGCTCGGCGTTGGCCTCGGAAAGGTCCACGCCCCTCCCCTTGAACTCGGAGAGGACGTTCTTGAGGCGTTCGATGAGGACCGCGCTCGGGACGCCCTGGAGCTTGAGCTCCTGGTAGCGGCGCCACTCGTCGGCGAAGCGGCCCGCGACGTCCGCCTCCTTGAGCTTCTCGCGGTCGGCCTGCAGCCGTTTGAGCTCGGCTTCCGCGCGCCGGCGCTTCTCCTCGAGGTCCTTGAGCCGGATGGCCTGCTCGGCCCGCCGCGCGCGCTCCTGGGCTTCCCCGGCCTCGGCGGACTTGGCGTCCAAGTCGCGGCGCAGGTCGGTGAGCTCCTCGCGCAAGAGGCGCAGGTCCTCGGCGAGCTTCCACTGCTTGACCTCGGAGGCTTCGAGGGCCTGCGAGAGGTCGCGGCGGTAGGACATCTCGGTCGTCAGGAGCTTCTCGTACTCGGCCTCGGGGTCCCAGGCCCCGAAGCGGTAGGAGAGGCTCACCACGTTGCTCCAGCGCGAGCCGTGGGCGAGCGGCGCGCGCAGCGCGTAGTCGAGCGAGGCCCCGAGGACCCGCCAGCCGCCCCCGACGCTCAGGGTCTTGCCGCGGCTGCCCAGCGTCAGGCCCCCGCGCGCGGTGAA
The DNA here is from genome assembly GCA_004322435.1 of bacterium. Lineage (GTDB taxonomy): Bacteria > Elusimicrobiota > Elusimicrobia > UBA1565 > UBA1565 > SCTT01. The sequence goes on along the minus strand of SCTT01000536.1, from coordinate 3,007 downwards.
GAGGCCGGCCTTGAACGCGGCGAAGGAGTATTCGAGGCCCCCCGACAGCGAGGTCGAGGCGCCGCGGGAGGGCGTCGGCTCGCGCTGGGCGAGGTCGGCCAGCACCGCGAACCGGCGCACCGAGCGGCTCACGCCGAGCTTGAGCGTCACCGGCGCGTGGTCGGAGACCGGCCCCACGTCGGTCGCAGGCCCGTTCAGGTTGATGAGGGAGAGCCCCGCGGCGTTGTCGCGCCAGCGGTAGAGGAGCCCCAGGTCGACCCCCGCCTTGGCCGTCGAGCCCCCCTGGACGCGGCCGGAACGCCCGATGGTCTTGAAGGTGAGCCCGGCGTCGAGCGTCCCGGGCCCCAGCTCGCGCCAGGAGCGCGAGCCGTAGGTGAGCGCCACCGAGCGGTCGGTCGCCACCGGGCCCGCGACGTCGTAGTTCCAGGCCAGGCCGAAGGCGCCGCGCAACACCGAGGTGTCGACCGGGAAGGCGGCGGCGAGCCCCATCCCGTCGAGGTCCGTCGGCCCGCCCTGTCCCTGGAAGAGTCGGCGGTGCGTGGCCTCGATCTGGATGCGCCGCAGCTGGCCGACCGCGGCCGGGTTCACGGTCAGCGAGGACAGCCCCTCCGAGTCGGCGGTCACCGCGTCGGCCAGGGCCGTTCCGCGCGCCCCGAAGGCGACGTCCTCGGTGGAGGCGGCCGCGGGGGCGGCCAGGAGGGCGGCTAGGACGAGGGCCCTCATCGGTCCGCCGCCGACGGCTTCTCATGGAGCGCCTGGCGGTAGGTGCACACGCCGTCGCGGCCGCGCGTCTTCACCCAGTAGAGCGCCTCGTCGGCGCGATGGATGAGGTCTTCCGCCGTGCGGCCGTCCTCCGGGAAGGCGGCGATGCCGATGGACGCGGTGACGCAGAGCTCCTTCTGCGACGAGAACGGGACCGGGATGCGCAGCTGGCGCAGGTCCTGGAGCAGGCGGCCCATGATGTTCGCCGCGTCCTCGGCCGTGGCCTGGGGCAGCAGGATGACGACCTCGTCGCCGCCGTAGCGCGCGGGGAAGTCGATCTTGCGCAGGCGCTTCTGGATGAGACGCCCGAGCTCCTTTAAGGCCAGGTCGCCCACCTGGTGGCCGTAGCCGTCGTTGATGCCCTTGAAATGGTCCACGTCGATCATCGCCACCGACAGCGCCGGGCCGCCGCGCTCGACGCGGTAGAGCTCCTCTTGGAAGCGCTGGTTGAAGTAGCGCCGCACGGCCAGGCCGGTCAGATGGTCGTAGAGCGAGAGCGCCTGCACTTCCTCGAAGAGGCGCTGGTTGTCCACCGCCAGGGCTATCTGCCCGGCGAAGGAGCGCAGCAGGCCGATGTCCTCGCCAGGGACCGTCTGCTGGCTGAGCAGGTTGTCGACGACGAGCAGGCCGATGTTCTGGCCCTGCACTGACAGCGGCAGGTAGACGATGCGCTCCTCGTAGCGCTTCATCAGCGCGTCCGGGCCGTCTCCGCGCATCACGCGCGCGAAGCGGTGGTCGCCGGTCAGCGGGATCTCCTCGCCGCGCAGCGAGGACGCGCGCCCGCGCAGGTCCACGGCGACCTCCCCGCGCAGGACGTTGCGCTCGCGCTCGAGGAGGTAGAGCCGCGCGCGGTCGAGCGCGAACTGGCGGGTGATGCCCTGGAGGATCAGCTTGACGCCGTCCTCGACGCGCAGGGAGCTCGCGAAGACGCCGGCCAGGTCGGTCAGCGCCTCGAGGCGCTTGAGCTGGCGCCGCCGCGCGGCGCCGTTGCGCGTGCGCCGGAGGTTCTGGGCGAGCTCGGCGGCCAAGAGCCCGGCAAGCGAGCGCTCCGCGGCGCTGAACGGGCGCGTCGAGGACAGGCGCTCGAAGCGCAGGACGCCCAGGGCCGGGTCCTCGCCCTCCCCGGCCAGCGGGACGTAGAGCACGGCGTGCGGGGACGCATAGCTGAGCGCCGCGCGGCGGCCGTTTAGGAGCGCGGTGAGCGGGGCGCCGTCGGTGAGGTGCACGACCTCGTCCATCTCGAGCCAGAGCTCCTTATGCAGCGCGTAGCGCAGCTGCAGGTCGCCTTCCCCCGTCAAGAACACGCCGATGCGGTCGGCGCGCACGGCCCCGGCGGCCAGGCGCACCGCGGCCTCGAGGAGGGCGTCCTCGGTGACGAACACGCGGTTCAAGCGCGTGTGGTAGCGGTAGAGGGTCTCGAGGCCTCTCTTCATATCATTGCTGCGAAATCCACCGTGGTAATTTACGCGCCTCGGGCGCGTGGCTTCGAGGATTCCTCGTACGGGAATCCTCGAAGCGGGTCCCCTCTGCGAGGCAAATATCAGCATTCGCTCCGCCTCGGACAAGGCGGCCGACTATCCCCGGGGATAGTTGGGGAAGCACCGGCGGCTTACTCGCCCCGGGGCGAGTTGTGGATAACTCGACCGATTCCTGCCCGGCCCCGCAGGAGGGACCCGCTTCGCGGATTGCGGCGAAGCCGCAATGCGCGAAGCCACGCGCCCGCAGCGCGTAAATTCCGCCGTCCCGAATCAGGGCGGTCATCATGCCGCGCTCATCTGCAGGATGTAGTCGACCTCGCTGGCCGCGTGCACGAGCTCGGTGCGCAGCGCCTCGGAGGTCCAGCGCCGGCGCGCGACCTCGCGCACCAGGCTCTCCATAGAGCGCTCGAAGACGCGCTCCAAGGACCCCAGCACGCTCAGGTTCGGGATCATCCGCGCGCGGGCGAAGGCCCGCTCGAAGACCTCGCGCAGCTCCGGGTCCGAATCGCCGACGGCGGCGGGGCCCTCCGAAGCCGGGAAAGCGCCGATGGACCGGGCGTAGTGCGCGGCGTTGCCGGCCGACACCAGCCAGCGGGCCAGGGCGTGGGCTTCGCGAGGCGCGGACGTCAGCCGCCCGACCCCCACGTGCCAGGAGCTGAGCAGGGTCCCCCCCTCTCCCGACGGGAACGGGACGGCCGCGAGCGCGGCGCGCGCCCGGCGCGCGGCGACGCGCCGCGGGCCCGCGCGGGGCACCGGCGGCGGCGTGC
>SCTT01000535.1 GCA_004322435.1 bacterium | reverse complement strand
AGATGGTCCAGCGCCGCGGCGGGGCGGTGGAGCTCACGGTGCGGCCGCTGGCCTCGGCCTTCCCCGTCGAACGCCTGCGCGCCGCGCTGGCGGAGCTCTTCGGGCCCGGCGTCCCGCTGCGCGTGTCCGTCTCGAAGACGCTGGGCTCCCGGACCGGCAAGGCCGTGCCCTACCGCTCGGAGCTCCTCGAAGAATGACCTCCCGCTCCTTCGTGGACGCCTGGCGGCGCCGGAAGTGCGCCGCCTTCGACCTGGCCGGCAACAGCACGGCGGGACGGGCCCTGGAGCTGGACCTGTGGGGCCGCCGGACCCGGGTCTACGCGAACGCCAACCTGTCGGTCTATTCCGGACAGACCTGCAACGCCCGCTGCTCGTTCTGCGTCGAGGAGCTGCGGCCCGCCTCGCGCGGGCGCGCCCTGGCCCAGCAGCGCCGCGTCGAGCCCGACGACGGGGCGTACTTCGCCGCCCTTGAAGAGTCGCTGCGGGCGCTCAAGCCCCTGGACCCCACGGTGTCGGTGACGGGGGGGGAGGCCAGCCTCGACCCGCGCCTGCCGCGCATCCTGAAGACGTTGGCCGCGGCCGGCGGCCGCAAGCGCACGATGACCACGAACGGCTCCGGGCTCCTCGAGCGCCGCGAGGGGCGGACCGTGCTCGAGTGGGCGACGACCACCGGCCTCAAGCACCTGAACGTCAGCCGGGCCCATCCGGACCAGTCGCGCAACGAGCGCCTGATGCGCTTCACGGCGGCCCCGGGCCCGGACGCCCTGCGGCGCATCGCGCGGGAGGCCAAGGCCTCCGGGACGCGCCCGCGGCTGTCCTGCGTCCTCTTGAACGGCGAGGTGGACTCGCTTGAGGGCGTCGTCGAGTACCTGGCCTTCGCGCGCTCGGTCGGGGTCGACAACGTCATCTTCCGCCAGCTGATGCGCACGGACCCCGCCTCCGCGGCGCGCGACCCCGTGGTGCTCTACTCGGACGCGCGCCGGGCGCGCCTCGAGCCCCTGCTCGACGCCGTGAGCGCCGACCCCCGCTTCTCCTTCGTGCGCCAGGTCGTCGGCTATTACTACTATGTCGAGGTCTGGCGGCACGCGGGGATGGACGTCGTGTTCGAGGAGGCGGACCTGGCTAGGCTCGAGGCGACCAAGCGTGAGGACCCGGGGCTCGTCCACGAGCTCGTGTTCCATCCCGACGGGGCCTTGGCCTCCACCTGGCAGCCTTGGGACGGCGTGCTGGGACCGGGGGTGCCGGCATGAGCGGCCCCGCCCTGCTCCTGACCGAGTCGCTCCAGCAGGACTTCGTCAAGCCGCTCGGGCGCTTCGAGCCGCTGCCGAACCTCCTCCACATCGGCCCCGACGAGGCCCGGCGCCTGATGGGCGAGGACCCGGCGGACGGCCCGGTCGCCCGCGTGATGCGCTGGGCCTACGGCCTCCCCGACGAGCGCCTGCGCCTCGTGCACGTGCGCGACTGGCACGACGCCCAAGACCCCGCCCAGGCCTCGCATCTGGCTCAGTTCGGGTCCCACTGCCTCCGGGGGACGCCCGGCGCGGCCTTCGCCTTCCCGGTCCCCGAGCGGAGCGCCAAGGACGTGCGCGTGGTGGACTGTCCGACCTTAAACGACTTCGAGGGGACGCGCCTGGCCGAGGCGCTGGCCGCGTTCCGCGGGACGAAGACCCGCGTCGGGCTCATCGGCGTGTGGACCGAGGCGAAGGTCGCCTACCTGGCCTACGAGCTCAGGACGCGCTACCCCGACTTCGAGCTGGCGGTCTGCTCGGCGCTGACCGCGGGCTCCTCGCGCGCGGACCATTTCGTGGCCTTGGACCAGATGCGCAAGCTCCTCGGCGTGCGCGTCATCGCCTCGGTGGGCGAGTTCCAGCGCTTCCTCGCCGGCGAGGCCGCGGCCGACGCCGTGCCGGCGTCCTCCGGGGCGCTCGAGGTGTCCGTGGCCGGGGCGCCGCTCTCGGGCGCGGACGAGCGGCTGGTGCGCTGGCTCTTCCGGGACGCGCGGAGCCTGAGCGCGCGCCGCTTGGACGGCGGCTTCTCGGGCAACGTCGTCCTCGGCACCGAGAGCGTCGACGCGCACGGCCACGCCCAGGTCCCCCACGTCGTCAAGATCGGCCCCGCCGAGGCCATCGGCCGCGAGCGCGCCTCCTTCGAGCGCATCGAGTCGGTGCTCGGCAACAACGCGCCGCGCGTGGCCGACTTCGCCGACCACGGCGGCCGCGGCGCCATCAAGTACCGCTACGCGGCGATGGGGGGCGGGGGCTCCACCACCTTCCAGAAGCGCTACATGGCGGGCCTCTCCCCGGCGGCGACGCGCCGGTTCTTGCACGAGGTCTTCTCCGAGCAGTTGGGCCGCTTCTACCGGGCCGGGGCCCGCGAGCGCGTGAACCTGCTCAAGCACTACGCCTTCGACCCCGCGATGGCCCCGCGCGTCGCCGAAAAGGTGAAGGCCGTGCTCGGCCGCGAGCCGACGGGCGAGACGTTGGCCCTGCCCGGCGGCCTCAAGACCCCGAACCCGGTCCTGTTCTACTCCCGCGCGCTGCCCGACTGCCTGAGCCCCGCCGAGGCCGGGTCCGCGGTGCTCTCCTACGTGCACGGGGACTTGAACGGGGCCAACATCGTCCTCGACGGCCACGACAACGTCTGGCTCATCGACTTCTTCCACACCGGGCGCGGCCATGTCCTCAAGGACCTCCTGAAGCTCGAAAACGACGTGCTCTACATCTTCACGAAGCTGGGCTCGGACGCGGCCCTGAAGGAGGCCGCGCGCATCACGGACGCCTTGCTCGAGGTCCAGGACCTGGCGGCCCCGCTGCCCACGGCCCGGGCGGTCGGGCTGCGCTCCCAGGAGCTCGTGCGGGCCTGGGGCACCGTGCGCGCGCTGCGCGCCCACCACGGGCCGCTCTTGGGCTCCGACCGCGACCCGCTGCAGGCCTTCATCGGCCAGCTGCGCTACGCCGCGCACACGCTCTCCTTCGACGAGTCCGACCGCCGCCAGAAGCTCTGGGCGCTCTATGCGGTCGGCCGCCTCGGGGCGGCGGTGGCGGACCGGTATCGCCGCGTCGGGCCGCTGCGCGTCGACTGGCTCGAGGCCGCCGGGCCGGGACGCGTCGGGCTGACCTTGCTCCCCGGGCGCCGCGACTACGGCCGCGTGCTGGCCGACGACGTCGCCGCCCTCAAGGCCGCCGGCGTCACGCACGTCGCCTGCCTGGCCACACCGCCCGAGCTGCACCACTTCGGCGTCGACGGCCTGCTCGGCGCCTACCGGGCGGCCGGCCTCGAGGCGTTCCACCTCCCGGTGCTCGACCAGCGCGTCCCGAGCCGGGAAGACATGCGCCGCCTCCTGGCCTGGACCTCGGGCGCGCTGGGCGCCGGCGCCAAGGTCGTCGTGCACTGCGTCGGGGGCCTCGGCCGGGCGGGCACGGCCGCCGCCTGCCTGCTGCGCTCGCGGGGCCTGAGCGCCCCGAAGGCCCTGGCCGAGGTGCGCCGCGCCCGCGGCCGCCGCGCCGTTGAATCCGCTTCGCAGGAAGACTTCGTACGGAGGTTCCGCCCATGACCGCTCCCCTCATCGACTGGAAAGCGCCCGCCCCCGACCGCGACCCGGGCCTGTATACGGAGGGGATGAGGTATCTGGTCGACGGCAAGGTGCGGGCCTGGTCCGGCCCGGCGCAGACCGTGTATTCGCCGGTCCACCTGTCGGGTCCTCAGGGCCTCGAGCGCCGCAAGCTGGGCGACTGCGCTTTGGTGGACGCGGCCGTAGCGAAGGAGGCCGTCGCCGCCGCCGCCAAGGCCTTCAAGGGCGGACGCGGCGCCTGGCCCACCGCGGGCGTCGCGGCCCGCGTGGCCTGCCTCGAGGACTTCCTCAAGCGCATGGAGGCCAAGCGCCTCGAGGTCGCCAAGCTCCTGTGCTGGGAGATTGCCAAGCCCTGGGCCGACTCCTTGGCCGAGGTGGACCGCACGGTGGCTTACGGCCGCGACACCGCGGTGGCGCTCAAGACCTTGGAGCGCGAGTCGGCCCGCTTCACGCTCGACGGCGGCTTCCTGGCCCAGGTGCGCCGCTCCCCCTACGGCGTCGCGCTGTGCATGGGGCCGTACAACTATCCCTTAAACGAGACCTTCGCCACGCTGCTGCCCGCCCTCGTGATGGGCAACACGGTCGTGGTGAAGCTGCCGCGCCTGGGGATGCTCTGCAGCATGCCGCTCTTGGACGCCTTCGCCGCGGCCTTCCCGCCCGGCGTCGTCAACATCATCCCCGGCGAGGGCTCCGTGGTCGTCACGCCCATCCTCGAGTCGGGCTCGGTCGACATCCTGGCCTTCATCGGCTCGGCCAAGGTGGCCAACGTCTTAAAGCGCGCCCATCCGCGCCCGAACCGGCTGCGCAGCGTCCTGGGGCTCGGCGCCAAGAACCCGGCCATCGTCTTGAAGGACGCCGACCCCGTCGAGGCGGCCAAGGAGTGCCTCTCGGGCGCGCTGTCCTTCAACGGCCAGCGCTGCACGGCCTTGAAGATGCTCTTCGTGCACCGCTCCCTCGCCGACAGGTTC